>JAEWDX010000339.1 GCA_023389895.1 Bacillota bacterium | reverse complement strand
TTCCTTCTTTGATTACAAAACCCCCCATATGATAAGTACTGTTTTAATTAAGGCAACGACAAAAGCAGAGAATACACCAAAGACAATGACAGAGCCAGCTAGCTTAAACATATTTCCACCAACTCCGAGAACGAGACCCTCTGTACGATGCTCAATCGCCGCAGAAATAATTGCATTCCCAAAGCCCGTTACTGGTACTGCACTACCTGCTCCCCCAATTTGGGCAATATGATCATATATTCCTAGCCCTGTAAGCAACATCGCAAGAAATACCATTGTTGCAACAGTGGGATTTCCCGCAGTTTGTTCAGTGAAATTAAAAAAATATATGTAAAAATAAGTAAGAGCTTGCCCAACAATACAAAAGAGACCCCCGACTAAAAATGCCTTAATGCAGTTTTTCAATATTGGGCGTTTTGCCTCGTGCTTCTTTTGCAAAGTCTGATATTTTTGTTGTTCTGGTGTTAATTTTTTTTCTTTCTTCCCCATCTTTCTTCTCCTTTCTATGCCATTTCTTGTCTTAATTTAATGATCTTTTCCATTTCCTTTTTTGCCTTTTTTCGTGAAAAATCGGGATTTTTCATTTTTTCCTTTAGTTTTACTACTTCAAGAAAAATTTTATAATCACTTGAGACGATGAATTTTTCATCAGAATATTTTTCTTCCAGCATCTCCTTTAAATCTTTCTCAATTTTCTTCATTTTAAAGCGATATAGATGTCTTACTTTATAAGCAACTAGCGTATCCTTCCTGTCTTTAATAATGGCAACATCATATAACTCCTTAAATGATTTAATATCATTTTCAATGTCAGCAACTACAGCTAAATTATGGGGGGATTTTTTTTCCAGTACAATTGGATTTGGATTCGTTGTTTTGATTAAGGCAAGCCCACTTTGCTCCTTTGGCTCATTATTCGTACAGCTAGCAAGTATTCCTAATAATACCGTTATGATAACAAGGTTTATTTTCTTCATTCATCTCACTTCCCATTTAAAGTACTTCGGCATATATTTTATTGTCTTCGAAAAAAAGGAAATTTATGAATAAATCGCGATTAACGATTACTTCCAAGTATTGGAATACACTTTTCCCCAAAAAAAAGAAGCTATATACTAGCTCCTTGACTTACATCATTTTTTTGTTTTTTTACCGCAGCCACAGCCTTTCCTTTGTTTTGGCTGTGCTTGCGATTGAGACTGAGACTGAGACTGGGACTGTGTTATCCTCCAATTTGAATATTTTTTCATTCTATTTCCTCGCTCTCCAACTTGAAAAATTTTCATTTCTTTTAAAAAATGTATGACGAACAATTTGTTGATGCTTTTTTATAAAATATGAAATTTTTTTTTACGTGTGTATTCAGAAGCCCATTTTTATTTTTTTCAATTAATCATGCAGTAATTTTTGTATGAGCGCTTCAATGATAGCTGCTAAACCAGCAATCGCTAAAATTATAATAATAACATGAGCAATTTTAGGAATTTGAAAATAGATTATAAGAAGGAACACTGATGACCAAACCCCAGTACACCAATAACAGCTAAGAAGCTCGCCTATAAATCGACGGATCCCCTTTTTTTTCGGAACAAAATAAATTTCGATTTCTCCATTTTCATTTTTTTCCTCCACTTCATCAAAAAACGGGCTGCGGATAAATTCCGTAATTTTATCATAAACAAATAATCTTGTAAGACGAAAGCTTGCCAAAGTAAGCATAAAAATTTCCATAAATGAAAATTCCATTCTATCCACCTTCTCCTTTATCATTTTCTAAAAAATTTTGCCTATTTTTCGAAAAAATAAGGCGTTTGTCCGTAACCCATAGGGCACTTTAGCAATATGTTATTAGTGTAGTATCACAAGAATCAAATAAGGAGGAAATAGAGATGAGTTGTGGAAACAAGGACGGCGACTTCAAAGGCAATAGCTGCGTATGTGAAGTAGTCCGTGCAATAAAAGATATTCAAGACAATGCTGAAGAAGTTTGCGAATGCCCTTCGAACTGCTTTTTAGAGCCACTAGGGGCGATCTCACCTTCATCAACTAGAAGACATAAACGCCCGGATACTCGCGTTATCGTATTAAAAACTGCGGACGGTACACCTTTTCATGCTTTTATAACGAATAATAATGAGCACGGAAAAAAAGGCTGTGTTTCTATCTTTTTCCGTGTTGAGGACGTTTTCGATAACTGCTGTGCTATTTTAAGGGTGCTTGAACCGATTAAAGTTTATGGAAATACTCAAAATCAACAAGACAACCAATTGCTCAATGATCAATCAGTAAATCTTATTAAAGATTGCCATATTGATTTATGCTCCGTATGCGATGTTGACTTTTTCCGAAGCACAAATGATTGTATTACTGTTGATTTAAAGTGCTTCTGTGCAGTCCAATGTATTGCAGATGTAGATTTAGATATTTGCTCGTAAATCTATTTTAAAGAGCCAGTCGTAAAATTACGGCTGGCTACTTTTTATGAAAAAAAACGGAAGCGCCTTCGGAACAATCAAATTACAGATTGTTCCTGCGATGATTATTCGTAGAAGCTTTCCTTAGCGCTCAGCGGCGTATTCCAATCATTTTCACTTCTTTTAATGATTCGATGTCAATTGATAAAAATTTGCTGTCTTGTTTAAGGATTTCAATACTTTCCTCTGTCTTTTTCACAAGAAATCCTCTAATCGAGTCATCCGCTGTTTCAAATATGCATGATACAGGGGACAATTGCTTCGGAAAATCAATCAAATAATCAAGTTTTTCCAATATGTTCATTTCTTTGAAGCTTTTCAATCGTTGAAAAGAGGCTTTCGTTGTTTTTTCTTGGTGACGCACAAACGGTGATGAATCTTTTTCACTGTTAATCGATTCAACTTTCTTCAACTCGTTAGCTTCATCAGGATGCTTCTCAACATTCGCCTCCAAAGCGGCCGCACCTAGTTGATTGTCCTGAGACAAAGACTCCTCTACTCCATGTGGCAAGTCACGTTTATCCTTTTTCTCAAGTTTGCGACTATGATAAACCTCTTGCATATGTCTCATTGGAAGTTGAATCTCGGCCTGTTGAATATGCAGAAATGGTTTTTTTCTTTTACTATCAAGCATTTAACCGCACCTCCACTTCAAATTGATTCATTCTATATGTATGCTTTATAGTGAATTTCGTTTCCAGCTTTGGTGATAAAATTCTAAATCAAAACGAGGCAAACTTATAGTCATTATTTCGACTAATCAGTTTGCCTCGTTAGTATTAACAAAGATAATTTATCCCTTTTTATAAAATGTGGAAACCAGAATCAACATGAATATTCTCACCTGTAATGCCACGAGATAAATGACTAAAGAGAAAGAGAGCTGTATCGCCAACTTCTTCAGGTGTTGTAGCTCTACGCAATGGAGAACGTTCTTCAATTTCCTTTAAAATGAAGTTAAAATCACTCACTCCTTTTGCAGATAAAGTACGAATCGGACCTGCTGATATGGAATTCACGCGAATTCCAACCTTGCCGAGGTCAGCTGCCAAATACTTCACACTTGCATCCAGTGAGGCTTTTGCGACTCCCATTATATTATAATTTGGCACTGCTCGCTCACCACCAAGATAAGTTAGCGTCACAATGCTTCCACCTTCTGTCATTAAATCTTTCGCAACCTTTGCGACTGCCGTTAATGAATAAGCACTAATATTATGTGCAAGTAAAAATCCATCGCGAGTTGTATTCATATAATCGCCTTGCAATTCTTCCTTATTTGCAAAAGCAATGCAATGTGCTAGACCATGAATCGTTCCAACCTGCTCTTTAATTTCTGAGAAGCACTTCGCAATATCCTCATCATTTGTTACATCACATGGGAGAACGAGAGAGTTTAAGCCTGCTAATGTTTCGACTAATTCGCGCACGCTCTTTTCAAAGCGCTCACCAGCATATGTGAAAATTAACCTTGCCCCTGCTTCATGAAGTGATCTTGCAATCCCCCATGCAATACTACGTTTATTCGCAACACCCATGACAACAAATGTTTTTCCCTTTAAAGAAAAAGTCATTTTTTATTAGCCCCCTAAAATTTCTATCACATGTTATTAGTACCTAGTGCTAATTTTAACAGAAATTATTTTAAAAGCAACGAGTTATTCACAAAGTTCGAGTTCTCTCCTTAATTCGTCAACATATTCTTTCGTCCCTGTAACGATCAATCTGTCCTCAAGATGAAGTTCTGTTTCTCCATGGGGAACGATAGAATCATGCCCGCGGAATATACGAACGAAAATCACATCCCCCGTAAATGGGAATTCACGTAATGTCATTCCAACAAATTCTGTATTTTTCATATGAATTTCATATAAAGCTGTCTCCTGATTCATTAAGATATTCATAACATTTGGTGATTCAATCAAAGCCCGCAATAGAATTTTTTGGGACATTAATACAGAAAATACTTCAACCCCAAATACCTTTGTTCTTTCTTGTAAATCATGTCCTTCGAGTCTGCAAATAACCCGTTCTACTCCTTTTTTCTTACATGCAACTGAAAGAGTCGCATTCACTTCTTCATCACCTGTTGAAATGACAACAATATCTGACTGATAAATATTTTCCATCACAAGAGAGTGAACAGAAAAGTCATCAAGCTCAACTATGTCAAACAAGGAATCAGAAATGGTCTTGTCAATTTTTTCTAATTTTTTATGATATAAGGTTGATTCATATAAACCTGATTTAAGCTCGATATGAACGGGCATTGTTAATTGATTGGCCCCAATAATAGCTACCTTTATTTTTCGTTCTGTATTTACTTCTTTCGGAAAAAGCTTCTTAAAAATAACTGGAGTGAACACACTTGTAATGATGGCGACTAATATTAGTGTACCGCTCATCTCAGTTGAAATGACACCTAAACGCTCTCCGATTGTCGCTGCAGCGATAACAAG
>JAEWDX010000334.1 GCA_023389895.1 Bacillota bacterium | reverse complement strand
GGTGAAGTAAGTGGGCTTAATGGATATGTTATTAATCATCATTCCATCTACACTTCTTTGGGCGGCGCCACTTATTTTCACTGCATTAGGCGGAACATTTTCCGAGCGTTCCGGCGTTGTAAATATTGGACTAGAGGGCTTAATGGTTATTGGTGCATTTACAGCGATTGTATTTAACTTAACGTTTGTCGATGTGTTTGGAAATTGGACACCATGGGTTTCCTTATTGGCTGCGATGGCTGTAGGAATGTTTTTATCTTTGTTCCATGCTGTTGCCTCTATTACCTTTAGAGCTGACCAAGTTGTTTCTGGGGTGGCAATTAATCTATTAGCAGTTGGTGCTTCATTGTTTCTTGTCAAATTTATTTATGGTAAAGGACAAACAGATATTATTCAAAAAGGATTTCATAAAGTAGATATTCCATTTTTGAGTGATATCCCACTTATCGGAAAGCTATTCTTTTCGAACACGTACTATACTTCTTTTGTGGCCATTATTGTTGCTGTTATCTCCTGGTATGTTATCTTCAAAACGCCATTTGGTTTAAGACTGCGTGCGGTGGGAGAACATCCAATGGCTGCTGACACAATGGGAATTAATGTAACGAAGATTAGATATATAGCCGTTATTTTATCTGGAGCGTTAGGAGGTATTGGTGGGGGAATTTACGCCCAGTCAATCACTTCAGATTTTGGTCATGCAACAATTAGCGGCCAAGGCTTTATGGCGTTAGCAGCCATGATCTTTGGAAAATGGCATCCGCTAGGTGCGATGGGTGCTGCGATGTTTTTCGGATTTGCACAAAGCTTAAGTATTATTGGTTCAAGCTTGCCGTTTTTAGAAAACATCCCGAATGTATACTTGTTAATCGCCCCATATGTGTTGACAATTCTTGCGTTAACTGGATTTATCGGCCGTGCTGATGCACCAAAAGCATCAGGAGAGCCATATATTAAAGGAAGTCGTTAAAAGGAAAAGACCTCATTTTAAATGGGGTCTTTTCTTTAGAAATAGGGCAAGTTATATTTGTAATATGATATATTTTAGGAAGATTGTAGAAAATAACCTCATAAACATAATGTATAACATTGATATTATTTAGGAGGAAGACGAATGGAAGTAATCTCTGAATTGAAGAAACAAATGAATGGTTATACTCTTCATGTCATTAAAACTGATAAATACAAAACAAATACTTTAGTGTGGAAAATGAAAGCTCCATTAAATAAAGCTGACGTAACAAAGCGTGCAATATTACCATATGTTTTGCAAAGTGATAGTAAGGATTATCCTACAACAGAAGAACTACGCTCCTATTTAGATGAGCTTTATGGAGCATCTCTTTTCGTTGACTTAGCTAAAAAGGGTGAATATCATATCATTAGTTTTTCAATAGAAATTGCGAATGAGAAATTTTTAGCTGACAATACACCTCTTTTGCAAAAGGCTTTTCAGTTTTTAGCTGCTATTTTAACAAAGCCGAATGCAAATGACAGTTCGTTCGATGCAGATACGGTTGAAAAAGAAAAAAGAACTTTAAAGCAAAGAATCCAATCTGTTTATGATGATAAAATGCGTTACGCAAGCTTTAGGCTAGTAGAGGAGATGTGTGGGGAAGAACCATATGCTCTACATGTACATGGAAATAAGGATGATGTCGACGAGATTACCCCAATGAGCCTATATGAATATTATGTAAAATCCTTTCAAGAAGATGAGCTAGACTTGTATATTGTTGGTGATGTGAACGAAAAAGAGGTTGAAAAGTATGCTAAGGAGTTGTTTCAGTTTTCCGAGCGAAATCCTAACGTTCTTAGATCCTCAAACTATTATAAAAAGGAAGCGACTCATATCGTTCGCGAAGAGCAGGAAGTAAAACAGGGGAAATTAAATATCGGCTATCGAACAAATATCAAATATGGTGATCAACAATATTATGCTCTCCAAGCTTTTAATGGAATTTTCGGTGGGTTTTCTCATTCGAAATTATTTATTAATGTAAGGGAGAAGGCTAGTCTTGCCTATTATGTGGCAAGTAGGCTTGAAAGTCATAAAGGACTTATGATGGTCATGTCGGGAATTGATAATAAAAACTATGATCAAGCTGTGAGCATTATTAATACCCAAATGGATGCGATGAAACAAGGCGATTTTCACGAGGAAGAACTTGAACAAACAAAAGCTGTTATTAAAAATCAGCTGCTAGAAACAATTGATACATCTCGTGGAACTGTAGAAATTCTGTACCACAATGTCGTCTCAAAAAAAGAGATTTCACTCGATGATTGGATTGAACAAATGGAACAAGTTACAAAGCAAGATATTATTGAAGTTGCGAACAATATTCAGCTTGATACAATATACTTTCTAACTGGGAAGGAGGATGTTAAATAATGGAAAAAATTACTTATGATCAATTACAGGAAGAAATGTACTATGAGAAGCTAAATAATGGATTGGATGTTTATATTTTGCCGAAAAAAGGATTCAACAAAACTTTCGCTACCTTTACGACGAAGTATGGCTCAATTGATAATCATTTCCAGCGGCTTGGAACCGATCAATTTGTCAAAGTACCTGATGGAATTGCCCATTTCTTGGAGCATAAGCTGTTTGAAAAGGAAGATGGTGATGTGTTCCAGCAATTTAGCAAACAAGGTGCGTCTGCGAATGCATTTACTTCATTTACGAGAACGGCCTATTTATTTTCTAGCACTTCAAATGTAGAGGGAAATTTAGAAACATTAATTGATTTTGTTCAAGATCCTTATTTTACCGAAAAAACGGTTGAGAAGGAGAAAGGGATTATCGGGCAAGAAATTACGATGTATGATGATAATCCAGATTGGCGCCTATATTTTGGGGTTATTCAAAATATGTATAAAAACCATCCTGTTAAAATTGATATTGCCGGAACAATCGAGACAATCTCTCATATTACGAAAGATATGCTTTACGAGTGCTACCATACATTTTATCATCCGAGTAATATGCTGTTATTTATTGTTGGACCGATTGATCCACAAAAAATGATGCAGCAAGTAAAAGACAATCAGGCAAAGAAAAAATATCAGGATATGCCTGAGATAAAGCGGCAGTTCGATGAAGAACAGGTCCAAGTTGCAAAGAAGAAACAAGTACTAGAA
>JAEWDX010000223.1 GCA_023389895.1 Bacillota bacterium | reverse complement strand
AGTATACTTACATCAGATTACTGGTTTTAAATACAAGTGACGATATCTATAAAGTCAGAGCCAAGCATTTCACCAAAAGAAATACCCTTTCTATCACGAAGCATTTTCGAAAAATCTTGAATTTTCCATTTTTATTTTTGATATAATTTTTAAAATTCTCAATTAAGAGCTTTCCCGAAAATAAACCAAATCCATGTTTTTGTATTAAAAATAATTAAAATTCCTTGATTGGGTTGAAACGTCACCATTCTATGGAAAAAACGCCCTTGCCAGAGCAGCTGAATACACATTGAACAGGGCAAATGGACTTAAGGCATTCTTGAATGATGGGCGCATTGAAATTGATAATAATCCAGCTGAAAATGCCATCCGTCCTAATGTTCTGGGGAGAAAAAACTGGCTTTTTTCAGTCAACGAAGCTGGTGCAAAAGCGAATGCCATTTGTTTAAGTATCGCAGAAACAGCCAAAGGTAGGGGCGTTGATTTCTACGAATACATAAAGAAACTTTTCAAGGAACTACCGAATCTTGGCATCCATCAAAACCTTGAAATTTTAGATCAATACATGCCCTGGAATGTAGCATATAAATAAAATCAGCCGTATATTCGATTGAAAAAATCGTGGTAAACAGCTTTTTGTGATGCGTTTTGGTAAGGTATCCTTATTTTTTATAATTCGGTATTACCAAATAATTCCAATAAAAACGCCATCTGTCGGTAATTACCGGGCAAATGACGTTTGAAAGGCTATATCAAATTTTTCATATATAATATTTTTGTTATATCTTTCATAATTTATTATAAAAAGAGAATTCTCCTTAACGAAGTATTTTCAAAAAATTATTCATACCATTCTATTGGTATTAGTTTTTTTTCAGCATGCCAATTTTCAATTATAGAAGATTCAAAGTTTTTATTGTCATTTAAATTAGCATGATCTACAACGATTACTTGTAGTTGAGAATTTAGAGAATTAACCTGTTTATATATAAAATCATAAATTTTACCCACCATATTCCAATCCGTATCTTCTTCTTTATCTTTTGATGGAAAATATACTTGGGAAGGTTGGTCTAAAAATAAAAATTGAGGAACTGGTCTTTTCCCTTGAATAAAGAATTTTTGTAAGGCAAAATAAGTAATTAAATGGACACCAACCCAATTCGATCCACTCCCCAATTGTTGTAATGGAACAGGTCTATCAGGTTTATCAACAATAACAGTAGCTTTGTTCATGTCTAGTCTATATGGATTGGAAGAATGCTCTAAATCTAAATCATTAGCCCACTTAGTCATATCAGTAGAGATACGTGATAACGCTGATTGCTTTCTTTCTTCTAGAGTATCTTTATCAAGTACTGCATTAATTTCTTCTAGCCTTTCCTCATATGAAGTGATGTTGTTTTCTGAGTTACTCATATCTACTTCATCTTCAACACTTTCTAGCCATAAACTAATTCTTCCTGTAATTTTAGCTTTTCTAGTATATAAATCCCTAAGTGCATTAGCTTCCTTGTTTTGATTGTATATTCCATCAATTTCAGACTTTATATTCTGTATTTCCTCTATGAGCTTTTGCTTATTGTTTTCCAAATTGTCAATATGCTTACGAAGCTTCGGTCTTTCTCTACTTACATTCTTAATATTATTATCTAAATTTAGTATAGCGGTTTTAATTTCCTTAACTCCAGGCAAAGGATTTTCAAGCATATTGCTACACAACGGACAATGATCAGTTCGAAAATCTACTTTTTCAAATAATCCTATTGAACTTAATCTAAGTTTTTGGTGTTCTACTTCATTAGCAAATCCTGATGTTTCTCCATTAAAAGTTTTTGCAAACTGGATATCTTCATTTAAGTCAAATAACTCCTTTTGGACTTTATCTAATTCAACTTGTAAATAACTGATTCTATCCATACCAACAGTTTGAACAGTTTGAACTTTTTTGGGTGTCCAATTATTTATCATACTTAGCAATTTATATACTTCATTAAAATTTTCATAGTCAATAACCTCTTGAGACGGTATTAATCCTACTGCTTTTGCTTCAGAAATAAGGGTAACAGCCTTTTTAAGTCCACCGCCTTGCAACATCCTAATTTCTTCCAACCTGCGTTTTTCTATTGCTAGTTTCCTTTTAAGGATGGTGCGTTCATTTTCTAGTGCTATTGAATCTTCATTTACAATTCCCATGAAGTAAGGTAAAGTATCCTTTATTGATTGAGTAATAAAAGGTTCTGCTTGTCGATGAAAAAGAAATGACTTTGCAGCAATTTCATCTTGGTTTTGAAAGCAATAATATAATGCGTGTCTAACATTTGCTGATAATGGTATTCTTGTTTGACCTTCAGGTGGAATATTCAAATTCTCAGAAATACCCAATCTTTTGGTTAAAATATCTTCGATTCCATCAACATTTTCATTTTGTTCAAAGTTAAGTTTATCTGGCAATTCAAGATTTTCACCAATCTCAATATAGCAAGCACTTGTACTTTGTTGTCCTATATTTGGGTTTTTTCTAGCCACAAAAACTCTTTCTTTATTAAATTGTAAAAGAAGTCCATACCATAATGCATTTTCTCTAACTACACCATCTGCAATATTACAAGAGCTACCTCCCAAACAATAATTAATTATATCCCCAACAGCAGATTTACCAGATTTTGATTTACCTGTAATAATATTGACTTTTCCTAATTCAAAAGAGAGTTTCCTTACTTTCCCGTTTCGCCCATATATTACAAGTCCTTTAATTTGCATTATGGTCGCACCCCCAATCCAATAAAAATAGTTTCCACTTTCCCAGCAGTGGCAAACCATTTTCCAATATCTTCACTTTTATTCAAACATTGTTTTACTTCTTCATCGACGAACCTTCCTTTACTTAAACCTTTAGTGGAGGAATTAATTTCTAAATCAGCTTGATCAGTTATTAACACCATATTTGTCTGTAAGAGAAATTCAGTTGCTTCATTAGTTATCTCTACCAATTCTTTTGTTCGTTGAGCATATCCTATTAAAAGTTCGGGGTGTTGTTGAATCCAAACCAAGAATTTTGTTCTACTTGATATTTTTCCCCTGGTAGCCTTGTGTAAAACTAATGGAAGAATAAGATATACTAAAGGAAAGGGTAAAGCGCGATTAGAAACCTCATTAAACTTTCTAATTGTAGCATAAATTAGTCTTCCACAAAAAGCGGGGTTTAGGAGAAACGCAATTTCTTTAGAGCGGTTTTCCCAATTATTCATTTGCCGTCACCTCGCTTTTCAATAAATACTCTAAGCGTTTTCTAAAATCAATATGCCACCCAACTTTTAGTTGATCTGATAGAATATGATAACTCCCTCTCATAACAAATGGATTCGAAAAGCGCTCTCTTATTCTAATGTCTTTATTTTCTATTTCCTTCAACAACTTTTTGCCCATTTTTTGATTTATATCATCAGTTTGTTCTTCTGACTCTAGTATCTCATCTTCCATATCCGCGTAACAGTGTTCCCACTCATCTATTAATCTAGCTTCATATCTATCTAATTCATTTAAATATAGCAAGTCATTGCGAACCCAATTTGACCTTTGGTTAAATGCTCTGTAGTAATCTCTAAATGCAATTTTTAATTTATTACTACTAGTTCCAATCAATTTTAATTGTTCATAAAATAGTTTACCTTCAAAAGATAAACTATCTAGGTCAAAATTTAATCCATCTATATCTATAGGTAAATTATCGTGACTATATTCTTGACTAATATCGACTATATATGAAGCAACCTGTCTTGTGTTAACATAGACGGGCTTAGGAGAAGTCAACGCTTCTATTGCTTTATTAGTCCACCAACCTTCTAAACGCTCAAAAACTAAGGGAATATGCTGCGGTTTACAACTAAATAGTAGTTCCTTTTGTATTTGAGGAGCAGTATCCACAATATTAGTGGAATTATCAAAAACATATATATTATTTATTAGTTTTCTTGATATAGTGTCTATATTGGCAATGAAATTTTCATAGTACTTTTTATGTGCAACATTTCCAGACTTTTTTGCAACATTATTAAAGAGCTCAAATGCTTTTTTTGTATCTCTCATACCAGAATTAGATAATAGCAAAGAACTAGCCGAATTGTCTGGAGATTCTGCAGTAGTTATAATTAAAAATTTTGTGTTATCTAGTAATGTGATATCTCTCTTTAATTCATTTATCCAAGCATTTAAAGTCCTCCAAATATCGGTACTCGAATCAGTAAGATTCCCATACTTTTTTGTATGGTGTTTTAGTTGAATAAAAGTATTAGAAGTACCATCTGGTTTAGTAAATGCGATATCGTCAAACTTCTCTATGCTTATGTTCGATTCTTCTTCCTTATTTTTAAGAAGAAGATATAATGCATATCTGATTTGATAGATGTATCCAATCATCTGTTCAGAGGCTTGATGATTTGACATATAAGTATCCTCCTCTTATCATAAGTCTATATACCCATTATATGGTTGTTAATTACAAACTTCAATACAAACCATTAAGCTCATTAAAGAGAACTTCTAAGAACTATTCATTTTTCTACTAACATCTCAAAAGTACCCTTTTGGCGGAGATAGCCTTCAAAGGACATTTATAAATGAAAATACTTTTTTAATAATTCCCCTCACTTTCTATTCACACATGTGCATCAAACCATGATACATAGTGACTTCGAATTAACTGGAAACGAAAAAAGAGACACTGCTTTTGCACAATACCTCTCATTTTTCTCCATTTCCTCTGGTGAAATCTTGGCGGAGAACCTATTTACTTTTGTTTGTTTTATCCATTTTACGCACCATCGAAATGCTGTCAAATCAACGTTTTCACTTCAAATACTCTTAATGAATTATTTCCGCACAATTGGCTTTTACTCGACTGTATCTGCCGCTTTATATTCCTAAATCTGAGATCTACTTTTCCATATTATTTTAGCATGACATCTTTCAATTCTATTATATAGAATTCATTTCTTGTTCAAATTTTACATATACGTTCATATGGAGGTCGAAGAACGTAAAAACACTTCTTAATTTCTAAATTGCTCTTTATGCATCTTGCAAACGATAATCCACACGTCCATATATGACACACCAAAATACAACCATTG
>JAEWDX010000199.1 GCA_023389895.1 Bacillota bacterium | reverse complement strand
GTGTAGCATATGGCTGCCTCGGCAATTCTTCCTGTTTGCCGTACTGCATCAATCGCTACTTCCATCCCTTTTATCCAATTCAGACTATCAAATATCCGGAAAACATCAATTCCAGCATCAGCGGATTTTTCAACAAATTCACGAATCACATTATCTGGATAGTTTATATAACCGACCGCATTCGAGCCTCTTAATAGCATTTGAAAAAGAACATTTGGCATCTTTTCTCGTAAAATTAATAGTCTTTCCCACGGATCTTCCTTCAAAAAGCGGTAAGCTACATCAAATGTTGCGCCACCCCACATCTCAAATGAGAACATTTCTGGCAATAGTTTTGCAGTTGGTTCAGCAATATGCTTAATATCATTCGTTCTTACTCTTGTGGCAAGCAATGATTGATGAGCATCCCGGAAGGTCGTATCGGTTAGCAATACTTCCTTTTGTTCCTTAATCCAGTTCACGAGCCCATCTGCACCATATTTATCAAGTATTTGCTTTGTCCCATCTTGAAATTTCATTAAAGAATGAGCATTCGGAATTTTCGGTTGTTCGAAAACGGGGGTTCTCTTCTTATCAATACCTGGAAATCCATTTATTGTAACATTTCCAATATACGAGAGCATTTTTGTACCCCTATCTCGCCGAACTGGGTACATAAAAAGCTCAGGCGTTTGATCAATAAAGGATGTATCATATTCGCCTTTAATAAACTTCTCATGTTTCACGACATTCTCGAGGAAGTGAATATTTGTTTTGATCCCCCGAATTCTAAATTCTTGAAGATTCCGTACCATTTTCGCTGCCGCTTGCGCAAATGTCATTGCCTGTGTTGATAGTTTCACAAGCAATGAATCATAATAAGGCGTAATGACCGCACCTTGGAAGCCATTACCAGCATCAAGCCGAACACCAAAGCCTCCTCCAGAGCGATAGACCATAATCTTTCCAGTATCAGGCATGAACTTATTTAATGGGTCCTCTGTTGTTACACGCGATTGAATAGCATAGCCATTAATATGAATATTTTCTTGTGTAGGAATCCCTACTTTATCACTGTGAAGCGCATGCCCCTCAGCCATTAAAATTTGCGTTTGAACAATATCAATCCCCGTGATCATTTCTGTTATCGTATGCTCTACTTGTACACGCGGATTTACTTCAATAAAATAAAACTCATTGTTTGCAACTAAAAACTCAACCGTTCCTGCGTTAACATAACCAACATTTTTCATTAAACGAACAGCAGCTTCACAGATTTCATCTCTTAATTCTTTTGATAATGAGACACAGGGAGCCACTTCAACTACTTTCTGATGGCGACGTTGAACAGAACAATCCCTTTCATAAAGATGAATGATTGTACCTAATGTATCTCCAATTATTTGCACTTCAATATGCTTCGGTTTTTCAATAAATTTCTCTAAATAAACTTCATCATTACCAAATGCAGCTTTCGCTTCAGATTTCGCCCTTTCATAGGCTTCTTTTATTTCATCTTCTTTGTGGACAATGCGCATTCCTCGGCCACCGCCGCCGAGAGAGGCTTTAATAATCAGTGGAAAACCATAATTTCTTCCAAATTGAATGATATCTTCTAAATCGTTGATTGAGCCGTTACTTCCGGGAATGACCGGAATCCCAGCAAGTTCTGCCTGCACTCTAGCTTTTACTTTGTCACCAAACATATCTAAATGCCGCGGCTCTGGACCAATAAAAATAATTCCTTCCTCTTCACACCGTTTTGCAAAGTGAATGTTTTCTGATAAAAATCCATACCCAGGATGAATCGCATCAACATCGCTATTTTTCGCAATTTCGATAATCCCTTCAATATCTAAATAAGCTTCGATTGGTTTTTTTCCTTCACCAACTAAATAGGCTTCATCCGCTTTATATCGATGATAAGAACCAGAATCCTCTTTCGAATAAATCGCAACAGTGCGAATATTTAGTTCGGTACATGCCCGAAATACCCGAATCGCAATCTCTCCTCGGTTTGCTACTAACACTTTGTTAATCCGTTGGTTCAAAGAAAACACCTCTATTAAATTTATTTTTTTATATAGCAAATGGAGGATTTCTCCTCCATCATTTTTGAACTTGATAGTACTTATTAATTGAATTTTTTTCGAATGGAACAGGTGGGGCTTTTTCCTGTTTGTTTTTGTATTTGTATTCATAATTAGTAAACATCGATACATTGACGAGAATTCCCATCGCTAACGATAATTGTAATATCGAGGAACCACCATAACTCACAAACGGAAGTGGAACTCCTGTTAAGGGAATGACACCGGATACCCCTGCTAAATTAACGAATGACTGGATGCCGATCATGCTAGAAATTCCAATCGCTAGTAAACTACCAAATGCATCTTTTGTTTTCAAGCCAATATAAAGACCCTTTAATACAATATAACTTAGCAATAGCAGAACAAAACCTACGCCAAATGCGCCAAGCTCTTCAGAAATGATCGCAATGATAAAATCCGTATGAGGCTCTGGTAAATAGCCAAGCTTCTGAATGCTATTACCTAATCCTAATCCTTGAACACCGCCAGTTCCAAGTGCAAGATACGAGTTAATCATGTGGTACCCGATATCCGGATCAGCTGTAAACGGGTCGATGAATGCATCAATCCGACCTAATCTTACCGGTGAAAGCAGTTTATCCTTCATGATTAAGAAAAAAGGAATAGCAACCATTAAGCCAAGCATACATAGCCTCATAATATTTTTAAAATTCATTCCTGAACAAAGAATAACCGTGACAGCAATTAAAAAGATAATGGCTGCTGTACCAACATCTGGCTCAATCACAATAAAGCCACATGCTAATATTAAATAAACGAGTGGCGGAACAACACCCCGATTAAACTCATTTATGTATGACTGCTTCTTCGCATATACAGCTGATAAATAAATAATCACCGTTAATTTCGTGAATTCCGACGGTTGAATCCTACTCGCCCCAAGCTTGAGCCAGCTTTGAGCATTGCCTGCTGCATGTCCAAAAAGGTAGATCGCAAATAATGCGCCCAATGAGATAAATACCATCGGAATGAGCAGCTTATTATTTTGCAATGCTTTGTAAGGAAATAGGGCCATAAAGACAAATGCAAGCGCAGATAGAATTAAATGAAATTTTTGCTTGTTGTAAAAATAATCACTAGGATAATGATAACGCTGCACTGCTGTTACCATACTAGCACTGTAAATCATAATTAGACCAAATACAGCTAGCATGACAACTGCAATAATTAATGTGTAGTCATACGACTTTAATATTTTTTTTACCATCATGCCTCTTCCCTTAGTTTAATACATCATCTTATTTATTCAACTAAAGCAATAAAATATCCTGCAAAAAATTTGCAAAGGCTATCGATGTAATAAAAAAGCTCAAACAATCTCATTGGAATGTTTGAGTTTTTCCTTCGCTATTTTTTTACTGATGCATCGTGCAAATTGGAAAGTTCCTTTTCCAGAGCAAACAAAATAGCTTTTCCTTCCTTCTCTTCAATTAAGCCGAGGCGGATGGCAAAATCTATTTCTCGAGACAATCCAAACATTTGTGTATCTAACACATCTTCATATAGTGGACATTGAGGCATTGTTAGATTATCCATCTGCACTTTTATTAACTTTAATATTTTAGCAGCATCAGCCTTTAAGAGGGCATTTGCTTTTTCACGTGTATCTACTATCATCTCTGAAGCCAACTTTCAATCCCTCCATTTCCGAGCGATCATCCTATCTATAAATTTTATACTTTGGCACAGAAAAAATCAAGAACTATAAGGATTTGATCGAAAGAATTAAGAGTTGTATACTTACGTATTGAAAGTAATAGCACGAATCAATTTACGAGGAGGATTAAAATGAGCAATATTCTTTTCATAGATGGCAAAGTAAAATTTACGATAACTCTCGATCCAGGTGTATGGATTTTTGATGATCGACGCATTGATTTAAATACATATTTTGAGTTGGAAAAGATAAAAACAGATGAGCTGGAAGAATATACAAAGTCAATTTCTACACATTGGGATCGTGAAATTATGGAAGGGGCAGTATTCCCACAAACATTAAAGTCAGAAAAGAAATTTGAAAAAGAAAAAATATTAACCGGAACATTCGGAATTCCTTTCATAGATTTTCTTCGAAATGCTGAACCAGAAAAGGATGCCACTACTATTATGATTATGACCGAAGAGGCAGAAATTAATTTATCACTAAATGAAGCTGAACATGTAATTTTAGGCTTCTCCGTAAATGGAAAACCTTTAAAAGAAGATGGGCCTGTTTATCTATATTATGGTGATGGAAGAAATAAAGATAACCCGATAAAAAGAGTAAAAGGCTTTAGAGTAGAATAAATTCAAAACAACATTGTTACCCCTTTTATAAAAGATCGGCTGCCAATTGTGCAAGTGCCGATCTTTCTCCTTTTACAAGCTTTACATGACCTGAAATCCTTTCATCTTTAAGCTTTTCAACTACATACGTTAAACCGTTATTATATAAGTCTAAATAAGGATGATCAATTTGCTCTGGATCACCCATTAAGACAATTTTACTTCCTTCTCCAACGCGAGTTAAAATCGTTTTCACTTCATGCTTCGTCAAGTTTTGCGCCTCGTCGATAATAATAAATTGATCAGGTATACTCCTCCCTCTTATATAGGTCAAAGCTTCCACTTCTATTGAACCCATTCCAGCCAAAATCGCATCTAATTCACCTGGTTTTTTAACATTAAATAAATATTCAAGATTATCAAAAATGGGCTGCATCCACGGTCTTAATTTTTCCTCTTTTTCTCCAGGAAGAAAGCCAAGATCCTTGCCAACAGGAACAATCGGTCGTGCAACGAGCAATTTTTTATAAAATCCGAGATCCTCTGTTTGGATGAGTCCTGCTGCTAATGCTAGTAAAGTTTTGCCTGTACCTGCTTTACCAGTTAAGGTAACTAACGGCAAATCCTTTTTAAGTAAAAGTTCAATGGCGATCGTTTGCTGAACATTTCTCGGCTTAATCCCCCAAATATGTTCGTAATCAAAAATTAGCTTCTTAATCACTCTTTTCCCTTTATTTACCATACCAATTGCGGAGGAAGAAGAACCCGTCATATCTTTCATAATAATAAATTGGTTCTCATACGTTGTGAAATTAGCAACAGTAGAAATCGGCAACTCGCCCTTTTCGTAAAATTGATTTATTTTTTCTTTTTCAATATATATTTCTATAAAGCCTGTATAAAGATGATCATCTTCAATCACACGATCACTTAGAAAATCCTCACTTATTAAGCCGATTGCATCAGCCTTTACTCGAACGAGCGCATCTTTGCTTACTAAAATAACAGTCCGCCCATTTTTTTTCAAACTTTCTTCAAGAGAAAGATTTTTTGCTACCGCTAGAATACGGTTATCATTTGTTTTTTCCACAAAAATATCCTGAAGTTGCTGGAAGGAACGATGATTTAATTCAATTCGTAAACTTCCACCATTTTCAAGAAGGATTTTCTCGTGAAGCTTGCCTGATTGTCTCAGACTATCAAGCAATCTTGATACTTGTCTTGCATTCCTACCAATTTCATCCATATATCTTTTTTTCGAATCAACCTCTTCTAATACTACTGCTGGAATGACAACTTCATTCTCTTCAAAGGTAAAAATTGAATTAGGGTCTTGCAACAAGACATTCGTATCTAACACGTATATTTTACTCAATTCGATGCCTCCTGCTCCTCCAAGGACGTGATTGGAAAACTTCCATCAATGAAACTTTAATGTTCAGTAATATGTGTGAAGACAGTGGAACGAATAGAACTTTGCTTAAATATATGATTTTCTGAATAAAGATAGAAGAAATTTTACACAATAATCAATAAAGAATCATTTTGTTAATGGAGGTCTAAATTTGAAAAATTGGCTCATCATTTTACTCGTAAATCTGTTATTAGTCGGCTGTGGAATGAAAAATAACGAAGGAGGTCCCCAAACAACGAAAAATGTAGTCAATGTGAAGAACAGTACCATCCAGAATGTTGATCGGAAAACGGGACAGGAAATTTCCGAACGACTCGTGGAACTTGCCAGTAGCGTTCCAAATGTAAACGATGCTACCGCAATCGTTCTTGGGAAATATGCAATTGTTGGCATCGACATCAATAAAAATTTAGAAAGATCAGAGGTTGGGTCGATCAAATATACTGTCGGAGAAAGCCTGAGACATGATCCATATGGTGCTCGTGCGATTGTTATCGCAGATCCAGATTTAAATGCTCGCCTAAAAGAGATATCTGTAGATATAAAAGCTGGAAAACCAGTTCAAGGAATTATGAATGAGCTAGCAGATATTGCTGGAAGACTTATGCCAGAAATTCCGGCAGATATGGGTACTCCCGAACCGCTAGAAAAAAACAAAAAAGGTTTGGACACGAATGAAGATCGTCAATTAGAAAAGCAGCAACAGGAGCAATCTAACTTTCATAAATAAAAAGCTAAACGTGAATACACTTAATTAAAAAAATTATCCACAAATTGGCTAATTTATAATTTCCTACACAATGAAAAAATGCTTAATCCTTAAGGATTAAGCATTTCTCATTGCCTCTAAAACTTGATTATCAAGTTTTGTAGCTGCTGCTTTATCATATGTTTTGTCATATACTGGCTCTGAAATAATTTTTGAACCATAAAACATAACATCTCTTACTTCTTTAATATTTACTTCCATTAAAGCAAGCTTTAATGGAACGCCTTCTAGCTTCTCTGCCTTCATATTAGCATCGCCTGCAATGGAGTATGTAGATTCATTTGCAATCACATTTATAACAACCATTT
>JAEWDX010000169.1 GCA_023389895.1 Bacillota bacterium | reverse complement strand
TTTCTTGTAATCATTTTTACCAAAATCTACATGACTAGAAATTCCTACCTCTCCTTTTTGATTCTCCAGTCCACAGCTAGCTGTAAATATAAGTAAACTAATAAAAATAAGCGGAATCCTTATTTTTTTCATACATAGCACCGTCCTTTACCGAATTAGACTGTATTTATTGGAAAAGGTTTCTTTGTTTAAAATCAAGCATGGCTCCCCGACGAACTTGTTATGACAATCTCCGTTTGCTTGTTAATCTTCGAGAAAAATTACAGTTCTTTTCGTCCAAATACGTTCTGTATGTATTTCTTTATTTACGTAAGTTAAGAGAAAAACATCAGGGTTGCTTAAATTTTTCCAATCTTCGAAACCAAATTCACCATGAAAATTTTTAAGCAATAAGGACATAAGATTTCCATGAGTAACCATTACTATATGTTCCTCTCCAGATTTAAGAACTTCTTCAACTACTGCTGCTATACGATTCATCGCTTCCTGACTTGATTCTCCACCTTCGAATTTCAGATTTAAATCATCAAATGTTACTTTAAGTTTTTCATACCAATCAGGAAGATTATTTGAGCTTAATACTCGTTCTACTAACCGCTCATCACATTCAATCTCTAAATTTAATTTTTCACTAACAGATTGAATCGTTTGAATCGCTCGTAAAAAAGGACTTGATATGATTCTATCGATTTTTTTATTGGAGAAAAATTTCGCTAAATCTGCCGCCTGCACCAATCCCTTTTCTGTTAGGGGAGATTCTGGCGGCTGACCTGTTGCTTCACAATGTCTCACAATATAGATTTTTTTGTTCATATGAGAAATCCTCCGAAAAAATGATTTGTTCAAAAATTCATATAAATCATCGTGTAATCCATTCATAATTTCCACACTATTCTTATTATCATCAATCTTACGAACAATGCAAACATATTGATTCAACTATGTTAAGACCGGCATGTCCAGCGATAATTTTTGCTTTTTGGAAAATATCTACAATAAATAATTCTTCAACTTTTTTCGTTTTACACCTTTATATAAGCTTTTTTCATTCCGTTATCTATTGTTTTATTTAGATAATATCAGCATTCGAAATTGTTCGTTTTGAACAATGATTTTATTTATTCATTCTCTTACAATTAATTATAAATAGAATAGTAATTTTCAAAATTTTTTTATAATTAATAATGAAAGGATGTATTTAAATGTTACTTGAACTTAATCCTCCTTTACGTACACTCATGACACCTGGACCAGTTGAAGCCGAACCGCGTGTGCTCCGTGCAATGACCATCCCAATCATTGGGCAATTTGACCCGGAGTTTCTAGGAATTATGGATGAAACAATGGAATTGCTAAGGAAGTTATTTCAAACAACCAATCACTGGGCATATACAATTGATGGTACAGCACGCTCGGGAATTGAAGCAGTTCTTTGCTCTATTATCGAGCCCGGCGATAAAGTTCTAGTACCTATATTCGGCAGATTCGGGAATTTGTTGACAGAGATTGCTGAGCGCTCTGGCGCAGAAGTTTTTACAATGGATTGCGAATGGGGAACGGCTTTTGATGAAGAAGAGATCATTGCTGAAATAAAGAAAGTGAATCCGAAAATTTTAGCGCTTGTACATGGAGAAACTTCAACCGGTATTATGCAGCCTTTAGAGAATATCGGTAAATTTTGTCAAGAACAAGATGTATTATTTATTGTTGATGCTGTAGCCACAATTGGCGGAACAGATTTTAGAACGGACGCATGGAATATTGATGCAGTTATTACAGGGACACAAAAATGTCTCAGCGTGCCCACTGGTATGGCCCCGATTACTTATAATAAAAAAATTGAAAATATTCTTGTTGAACGGAGAAAAATTGAGCGTGGTTTAGATATGTCTTCCCACAATCCAAGAAGAATTCAAAGTAACTATTTAGATTTAAGTCAAATTCAGGAATATTGGAGCCCTAAACGCCTCAATCATCATACAGAGGCAACATCAATGCTATATGCACTTAGAGAGGGCTTGCGCATTATTCATGAAGAAGGCCTACAAAATCGATTTGAGCGACATAAACTACATGAGAGGGCGCTTGTGAAAGGCCTTGAAGCGATGGGACTATCCCTATTCGGAGATCCACGTTATAAAATGCCAGTTGTTACTTGTGTGAATATCCCCAATGAGGTAAATGGTGATGAAGTTCGCTATACAATGTTAAAAGAGTTTGGTGTTGAGATTGCCAGCACATTCGGATCATTAAAAGGTAAAATATGGAGAATCGGTTCAATGGGCTTCAGCTGCCGAAAGGAAAACATTCTGAAAGTTTTAACTGCATTAGAAGCATCCATTTATCGTCATGGTGGAAAAGTGAATGCGGGTGAAGCAGTTCAAGCCGCTCTTGATGTCTATGAAGAAAAAACTTTGTCAGTAAACGCTAATTAGTAAATTTTCTTTTTCTGCTTTATTTTTAAATGAAAAGAGAATTCACGATTTTATGTGAGTTCCCTTTTCATCTTAATCTTAGTCTTTAATTATTTTGAATAAAAAAATATCTAAGTTTGTCTAAAGTACATAATGACATAGCTAATTGTTTAGTTTACAATCACTAATAATTGATTAAATAATCAGAAAATTTAAAATGCGTTCTCCAGACTATAAAAATTATAACTCCTCAAAATTATTTCTTTATAAACAAAAATATCGACCACTTGAAGGGCGGAATCCATGGACTAATTTCTTTCCTTTGATCCCGAAGCCTCCCATCCATTTGTCGAAAGACTGTAACCGTGATGCAGATTTATAAAAGTCTATGAGCTAATGACTAAATAAATTAAGAAGGTGTTAAAAATGGAAAACAAAACAACTTTGACAAGCATCGAGATAATAACGGCAGAAAGAGTCTTTGAGATTGATAAGATAGCTAAATTCAATCCGAACGAACCGCAAAAGAACTATTTCTATGAAACAGATAAAACTGTAGGGGCAATTTGGTGCCTTGAACCCGGGCAGGAAGTGTATTTGCACTCCCATTCAAATGTTGATGATATGTGGGTATGCATGGAAGGAGAAGGAGTATATTTCCCAGACTTAGAAAACGAAATTCCTATCAGAAAGGGAATGGTTATATTAGCTAAACCTAATCAAATTCATGGAATGCGTAATACAGGTGATAGTCGATTCATGTTCGTCGGCTTTGCTGCTGGTTCTTTGCCGATGGATATAACCAAATACTGAATTAAATCTATTAAACAATAAAGCGAAACTCAATCAGTGGGGGTCTTACTACCCGTTAATGCGGGATAAATACTTTGAAAGCGAATCGACGATCATGAATATGTCGATTCGCTTAATTTTATCGCAAATAAAAAATATGATTCTTATCATAGGTTCTTCTCGAACATAATCATATCAATTGCTCGAATTCCATTTTCATATATTGGCTCAGGGATTTATCAAAAAAATTCTTAGCAAAATTAAAAAAGACCGGCTATCGACAGTCTGATTAATAATAACCTATTTGTCCTTAATAAAAGTCAGCTTCACAATCCTTTTGAACATTTCAAGTGGTTATCTTATTCTATAAACCGGCTTCCACTATCAAGAAGTAAAGATAAGCCATCGCCATCCTTCACAAAAGATAATTCTATGGCTCTACCTTCTCTGCTTTGCCAACGATACTTTTGAGAACCTATATCATCAACAATAAGCAGACCTTTTCCTCCAAGGATAGCACTAGCTTGTTCATAACTCATACCATTTTCTAACTTGTAAAAGTTCTGTTCGGTTACTTGAGGATAGTGCTTTATAATACCGGCAAGGACGCTTTCAGCAATAGGGGCATATTTACCTGTTACTACATTGTTATCGTAGGGATTCACAGTAATAGTTATACGACCTTTCCCATCATCTATATAATAAGCATAATTGGTACGATCATATTTTAGTTGCTGACCAAATAGACCTTCCACATCTTTTAACGTCATTTTTCCAAGTTGGATGGCTTTGAACTTTTCGTAAGTCACAGTAGGTTTCCCATAGCCATCTACAGCCTTTAAAGGAATATCTGCATCAATGTAGCCTTCTTTAGCTAGGTTTTGCACTACACCAGTTACTTCAGCACGTGTGACGTTACTATTCGGTTTGAATGTACCATCTGGATAACCACTAACAATACCTTTTTCTTGCGCCCAAAGGACTGCGCTTTCGTACCATGCTCCTGCTTTAACATCCTTAAATGTTCCAGTCGCTGCACCTACAGTAAGGGTTGCACTTCCTAATATGACTGCTGTTGATAATCCTAAAATAAAGCCTTTCACTGTTTTCTTATGCACTTTTGTTTCCCCTTTCTATTCATATAATACTAGAATAACATAAACCTCAACCAACCATAATATCCAATATTTGTCATAACGCTAACTGCAAATTATTTCAACGAAATAGTGCTATAATTTGGGCTTAGAAACAAATCGATAAATTAGAATTTGTAATGGAGATTATTTATATTTTGTGCGGAGCGCAACTTTGAATTGGCAGAAAGCAAACATTAGGTGATAAAAGTCAAAGCGTCCATCAGTTAAAATTTAATGTATACTTTAAAATGTGAGGTGAAGAAATCGTGACAGACAAAAAAATCACAGTACAATTTACAATGCTGACATTTTGCATAGCCTATCTTGTGTCAGGTGCTTTGATTGCTCTTGGGCAATTCGGATATTCGGTTCACAATTGGGTTCACTCGTTACAGCAATTCGCGATGAATATCCCTTTTGCAATCTATATTTTGTCGCCCGCTATTGCTTCATATATCGTTCTGAAGAAAAATAACAAAATAGCAGGTTTCAAGGAATGGTTGAGAACTGTTTTTTATGCCAAAAATAGCATATCTCTCTATTTGTTCGTTGTTTCAGGACTTGCACTGTATTTTTTGATACATATTGCAGTTTCAGGCCACACGGAAATGGTGCTTCCGTTTTATGCGTTCTTCCTTTCCCTGCCTGGTAATCTTATTATCGGTGGCTTGGAGGAAGCTGGCTGGATGTACATATTGCAGCCTGAGCTTGATAAAAAATACGGTTTTGTTTTATCTTCTGTTTTTTTTGGAATCATTTGGACATTATGGCATATCCCTCTCTTCTTCATTCCGGGGACGAATCACGGAGAGGGACTCATTAACTTTTGGATGTTTGCAGTTCAACTCATTGCGTTTCGGTTTTTCAATGGGGCAATCTACAAAATATCAGGAAAAGGCCGTGTGTTTATGTGCGTATTATTCCACACCATGTTCAATGCGGCATCCCCCATCTTCGGCACCATGACTATGACTTGGGCGGGAACCATTGCCGCAAATGCTGTGATTGTTCTTGTTTCAATTGTAACCGTTGTGATATACGACAAAAAGAACAGGCGAATAGTATAAGCATAATCATAATCCGTGTTCGCCAAATTCCAGTTTGTTGAATAGCCGTTTACATAAACGAAACGTCTTTGCAGGAGTGGCGAAGCCACGACTACATGAATAGCCCCCCAGTATCTAACAGGGGCACAAATTAACCTATAATTCCCCTTTCTGAAAGAAATGTGATTAACATTAATATGTAAGATTGTGTAGAATTATACTTAAGGTAACGGAGGCTTTCGTAGAAGAACAGAACATTAGAAAATCGGAAAACACAGAGGAGTTAAATCCTCTGCGTTTTCTTGTGTTATTTAGTTGTCTAAAAAAGCGTCATTTATCTAATTATTAAGTTTAATAATATGAGTTTTCTAACTATATAGTCTTTCCTTCGTCGTTCTAGACACATAAATAATGCGTTAAAACGAAACCATTTCTAAGTTAACCCATAAAGTGAAACTCAATCAGTGGGGGTCTTCCTTTATCCCCCACTGATTGTTAGTTGAACCAATCACGCTCAAGACGCCACGTCCTGTGGCTTCACCTGACTAGGACATCCTGTCCGTCGTCGGGCATTTACGGGCTGTTTGATCCCCCACTTAGAATTTCTGGTTTCCCTAAAATTCTTGAAGTGGGGGTCTTACGACATACAGGATGTATTAGTGCCGACGTTGCCACAGGACGTGGCGTTCTTAGTCGGCCAGCCCGTTAATGCGGGATAAACCAAAAAGAAGTTTACTTGAAGTTTCTATAAAGATTACCCATTTCTATAGCTCCTACAGCAGCTTCGTAGCCTTTATTCCCAGCTTTTGTGCCTGCACGCTCTATCGCCTGTTCAATTGTGTCTGTTGTTAGCACACCAAAGATGATAGGTATTCCACTTTGCATCCCTGTATTTGCTACACCTTTTGCTACTTCATTGCTTACATATTCAAAATGAGGAGTAGCTCCTCTAATTACTGTCCCTAGTGTAACTATAGAGTCAAACTCACCTTGATCGGCTAACTTCTTCGCTGCAAGAGGAATTTCAAAAGCGCCAGGAACCCACATTACTGTAACATCGTCTTCGTTGACACCATGTCTTTTAAGTGCATCCTCTGCTCCACTAAGTAATTTATTCGTTATAAACTCATTAAAACGAGAAACTACAATTCCAATTTTCAACCCTGTACCAATTAAATTTCCCTCAAACACTTTTTTCATTATTATGATCCACCCCTATTAAAATGTTAGTAAATGTCCTAGCTTTTCTTGTTTTGTTTTTAAATAATGTTCATTTTCTTTTTTCGGTGTCATTTGAAGGGGCACTCGATCAACCACCTCTAAGCCATAACCAGCAAGGCCGGCTATTTTTCGCGGATTATTTGTTAATAAACGTATCTTTCTAACACCGAGATTTCGTAATATTTGGGCACCAACACCATAGTCGCGTAAATCTGCCTTAAATCCTAGCTTATGATTAGCTTCGACGGTATCATAGCCTTCTTCTTGAAGCTTGTAAGCTTTTAATTTATTTATCAAACCAATTCCTCTACCTTCTTGTCTCATATAAAGAAGGATCCCCTGTCCTTCCTCCTCAATTTGAGCAAGGGCGGTATGAAGCTGAGAACCACAATCACAGCGATTAGAACCGAACACATCTCCAGTTAAGCATTCTGAATGTACTCTTAAAAGAATGGGCTCATCTTCAGTAATCTCGCCTTTTACAAGAGCAACATGCTCCTTGCCATCAATCCTAGTGGTAAACCCGATTGCCTTAAAGTCCCCGAATTCAGTAGGGAGCCGGATTTCTACTTCCCTCTCAACCAACGAATCGTACTCTAGTCGATACTCAATAAGATCTTTAATCGTAATCATTTTCAAATCGTATTTTTCTGCAACCTCTTTTAAATCATCTACACGTGCCATCGTTCCATCATCTTTCATAATTTCACAAATAACACCTGCCAATTTTGAATCAGCTAATCTTGCCAAATCAATCGCAGCTTCAGTATGTCCAGTCCGGCGTAGAACACCACCTTCTTTTGCTACAAGCGGAAAAATATGCCCTGGTCTTTTAAAATCACTTGGAAGCGAGTCTTCATCAAGTATTTTTTGAACAGTCAAAGCTCGTTCAAATGCACTTATTCCTGTTGTTGTTCCAACATGGTCAATACTTACTGTAAAGGCTGTCTCATGACTGTCTGTGTTGACTTCAACCATTGGTTTAAGTTCTAGTCTTTCTGCTATTGACTCTGCAATAGGAATACAAATCAGTCCTCTACCTTCCTTAGCCATGAAATTAATCATTTCTGGCGTCGCAAATTCTCCCAGACCTACAAAATCTCCTTCATTTTCACGATCCTCATCATCACAAACAATAATGACCTTTCCTGCTTTTAAGTCTTCCAGTGCATCCTCTATTTTATGGAACATGGGTCTGTTACTCCTTTCTACTGTTTCATCATGATGTCTGTTTCTTTTCTTATCTTGCCGTGAATCATTGTGAAATTGACTGTTTACATAAATCCATTATCTTTTAGAAAATCAGTAGAAATACGCTCTTCTTGTTTTTGCCGTTCATTTTTTTCAAGAAAGGAATATAAATATTTTCCAATCATGTCGAACTCGATATTAACCTTATCCCCAATCTTTTTTAGACCAAGAACACTTTCTTTCGTTGTATGGGGGATGATGGACACTGTTACTTGATCATTGTTTATCCCAAATATCGTTAATGATGTTCCATCAAGGGCAATAGACCCTTTATATAAGATTAGATGGTTAAATTCTCTAGGAAAAGTAATGTCAATATAGATGGCATTTTCCTTTAGTTCTCTTTTGACAATTTGTCCGACAGTATCGACATGTCCAGAAACAAAGTGTCCTCCAAAACGGCCATTTGAACTCATAGCTCGTTCTAGATTAACTTGTGAGCCTTGCTGCACCCCTGACAAAGATGTACTGTGAAATGTTTCAGGCATAAGATCCACAATAAAGGAAGTATGGTTGTATTCTGTTACGGTTAAACAGACACCGTTCACTGCGATGCTATCTCCGAGCTTTAAGTCTTCTAGAACTTTCTTTCCTTGAATGGTTAGAACCAGTGTACTCCCTTGAGATTGTATTTTTTGAATTGTCCCTAACTCTTCAATTATTCCGGTAAACATTATTAGTTTCCTCCTCTTTGAGAGGCTTTGCAGTGATTTTAAGATCTGGACCCAAATACTCTACCGCTGAGAAATGAAGTTTTTTTCCTAGCTTCACGAGTTCTGGGCCTACTCCACCAATAAAAGGGATAGCGTTTCTGCCACCTATTATTTTTGGAGCAATATACGTAATAATTTGCTGAAAAGCATCCTCTTCAATAAATGAAGCATGGATTTCTGAACCGCCCTCTACTAATACGGACATTATCTTATGTTCGCCTAAAGTATCCAAAACTTCCTTCACCGAAATATTGGATCTCTCTTGTGAAATAATTGTTACACCGAGGCTCTCAAGTTCCTTTTTTCTATATTTATTGAACTGATCTCCGGTAAAAATGATTGTCTTAGTAGAGTGATCTTGAACGACATTTGCTGAAATTGGAATCTTTAATTCCGTGTCTAATACAATTCGAATGGGATTTTTTCCACCTTGGGGTCTTCTGGTGGTCAAAAGGGGATTATCTTGTAAGATTGTGTTGATTCCTACTAATATTCCGTCATGCTCATGACGAAGATTATGCACATCTTGTCGTGATTCAGGTGAGGTAATCCACTTACTATCACCTGATTTAGCTGCTGTTTTTCCATCTAATGAAATGCCTGCTTTTATTGTAACAAATGGAGTTTTTGTTTGAATAAAGTGAAAAAACTTTTCGTTGAGCTGTAGAGCTTCTTCTCTACATAAGCCAACATCGACCTCAATTCCTGCACTTCTAAGCTTTTCAATACCTTTACCTGCAACAAGAGGATTTGGGTCTAGAGTTGCTATGAAAACTTTTTTAATGCCTGTCTCTATGATGAGGTCAGCACAAGGAGGTGTTTTCCCATGATGGCTACAGGGCTCAAGTGTCACATACATAATTGCATCCTTGGCAGTGCCTTCAGCAGCTCTAATTGCATGAACTTCTGCATGGGGAGTACCGGCTTTAAAATGTGCACCTGTCCCAACTAATTTTCCATCCTTCACTAACACAGCACCAACGCTTGGGTTCGGGCTTGTTTGGCCCATAGTAGCGCGAGCTAATGAAATGGCTAAGTTCATATATTCACAATCTTTCATCTCGAAAATAAGGTAGCCCCTTTCTTTGTAGATTCTCCATTGAAACAAAAAATCCCTTACCAATATTAGTAAGGGAGAAATAGGCATCACAAATAAATGTCCAAATGAGCATTTTGAACAATTTATACATTCCTTCTCCCATCCAGACTTTTACTGTCGGCTTTGGAATTTCACCAAATCCACCGTTTTCATATTAATGAACCCGGGTCACGGACTAAGAGGTATGCCTCATCACCGCCGGTTGGGACTTGCACCCGACCCCGAAGGAAATCCTATTGAATTATAAAAATAATAGCAGATTAAATAAATTATTACAAGCGTTATAGATTTTAGAAATTGGTTTAAATTCTTTATGTGGGTATGCATGGAAGGAGAAGGACTATATTTCCCAGACCCAGAGAATGAAATCCTTTTCATAAATTCTTCTCGAACATAATCATATCGATTGCTTGAATTCCATTTTCATAGATTGGCTCAGGGTACTTCTCAAAAAAATCCTTCCTTATCCCGGCGATTCTAAAACCAGCCTTCTGATAAAAAGCGATATTGTCAATACTAGAATTAGCCGTTCCAACAATCATTTTTGTAAATGATTTCTTTCTATAAAGTGCAAATGCACTTTTTATTATTTCTTTGCCAATACCTTTCCCTCTAAGTTCAGGTAATAGTGCTACATTTTTCAGCTCCACAATAGATGGTGATTCAGTAATAAATAATGCTACCCCAACTACCTTGTCCTCAAATAAAATGGAAAACATCTCGCCCTTGTTGATATATTCATTAACCACTTCTTCATTTTCATCAGCTAATAATAATAAATTCATAAAGTCTCTTCTTTCGCCAAAGCTGACTTCTTTTAATGTTAATACTTTCTCCATCAGGCTAAGCTCCTTTAAAGTGTTCATGACTCACATTTTTCTTTTCTTATATTTCCATAGTTTATCACTTTTAAAAAATCTCGCTCAAAATTTTCGTTGTTTTTTCTTCCCAATCACGAGTTAGAATGAGTCCATCTTCGGTTGAAATGGTTAATTTTCCATTTTTCTCAACAGTTTCAGAGATGCTAGCATCGTAGAATTTTAATTTCAGGGTGAAGTTATAATTAATAGTTCCATTGTCATTTTCTTTTTCCTTTTCAAGAAGTATGTCTTCTAATTCAATGCTTTTAGGGCATTTCCAAAGAGTCAAAGATATCGTGATACCTTCATTATGTTTCTTACTTTCCTCGCCACTACGCACCGCCCCTTTAGTCTATATACGCATGAAAGCAAGTACAATTTCAAAAAAGGTGCTTATGTAGTAGTGTTCCATAACATCATAATAATTTCGCCATATAATACTCATCGTAAAAGACATGATCGATTAATAACGAATTCCGTTTAGTCCCTTCAATCTCGAATCCACTCTTCTTGTAAAGAGCTACAGCCATTTCATTTTGAGTAACGACAGTAAGCTCTAACCGTGAAATATGATGTGCCTTTGCCCACTCATCTAAATGGCGGAACAATTTTGTTCCTATCCCTTGACCTCTAAATTCCTTTAAAATTCCAATGACAAGGTAACCTCTATGTAAAACTCGCTTTGCATCTCCACCAACTACTATTAAATAACCAACCAATCTTCCATCTTGCTCGGCAAGCAGTATCGTTGAATTTCCATCCTTTTTCATCTGCTCCATTCTTTTACGCTGCTGTTCAACTGATAACATTCTTTCCCCAGCCTCCATCAGCATGAAATCAGACTCTGCCTCTACTTGCTTTATTAAACTCACAAATTCTTCAGCATCTTCAAGTTCAATTTCTCTTATTACCATAACAATCCCTCTTTTCAAGATTCTATTCAAATGAAAAATAATATCCTTTATAATTGAAATCATTTGTAAAACCGATATTTTCTGCAATGGAAACAGATGGAGTGTTTTCCTCCATACAATCCCAATATGGAAGCAAATCATTTTTCAAACATTCTTTTACAAAACTACGTGCAATCTTTTGAGCTAATTTTTTCCCACGATGTTCCTCTAATGTTTCTATATCTACACAGTGGACATTTTCAACGACAAATCCTGAGAAACATGTACTTACAATTTTATTTTTATGAACGATACAATAACCAATCCCCGTGTTAAAAAAACTTCCGGGAAAATCCCAAAATTCTAATATTTTCACACGTAAAAAATCAATATTTTCATATGCATCATCATTATTTTCATATAGAGCTTTATTTATTTTTAGAACACGATATTCTTGTTCAATCATTGGTTCACTATCTCGTTTGTATTGACCTTTTTGCAGCGTATAAACTTTTTGATTCCAGCATTTTATATGACGATGTTTAAATAATTTTTCTATAGTCGTATTCCATTTCGGATGATTTCCAATTCCCTCAAAACAAGATAAATGTACTTTTTTTGCTTCGGGTATTATAAAGTGATCGATAAAATCATTAATTTCATTATTAAATAGGGCATTTTCTTCATTTCCTATAAAGAAAAATCCATCATTATTGCCTAACCAAATAAGTCCAGATTTAGGAGAGTTAGCATTATCCACGAATATACGACCAGGATTTATTCCCTCAATTACTGCTTTTACTTCTAATTGTCCTTGCTCATTCACTAAGACTTTGCATTTATAAAAGTTTTTTCTATCTAGTTCAACAATCATTACAATTCTCCTTTCCTTGACTTTAATTAGCACTGGCTCAATTGTATGATACAAGTTAATTTGCACATTTTGAAAACAGAAAGATTCCAATAATGATAATGATGACAAGTACCAATATATTTGTCAGACAGCCATTCTTCACAAATGCTCTAAGATCCCCTACCATTGATCGGTTAATAGAGTCAGCCAAATTAATCATTGGATTACGTTTCCATTCTTTCTGTTGCCTTTTATCTAGCTCATCCTTATTCATGTGCTAGAACACCTAATTGCTTTTTGAATAATTCTATTGGATAAAAATTTTCCTTAATCACTGATTCTGTAATTTGTTTTAATACGTCAGCATTACGAAGCTCTGCGTTATCTAATTGCATTAATTCAGTAAGTGCCACCCACCTACTGTCAATAATTTCGGATTCCTCTAACATTAATGAACCACCGATAATTTCACCTACAAAGTGAAATAAAATAACTTGGTCATTTGTATTACTTATAAAATTGTATACTCCGGTAGTTTTGGAAAGCTTGACATCAAATCCTGTTTCTTCTTTTACTTCCCTGCAAGCAGCAGCGAGTATGTCCTCCCC
>JAEWDX010000161.1 GCA_023389895.1 Bacillota bacterium | reverse complement strand
GTCCTTGCGCTTGATAAACAGAGTGCATAATGCATTTACGAATGCCATCAAGATCACGGCCTGCACGTCCTAGTCCATCAAGCTCACAAGGGAGGCTATATTGAATATTTTTATTTTCACAGCCGCCGCCTTTTAAAATCAGGCGTGCATCAATATAATCTTTTTCCCATTGTTCATATTTAATTACGGGAACCCCTTCACCAAGATTATCACCACTATTTACGCCTGTTAGCGAATCAACTGAGTTTGGACGAAGTTTGCCGTCCTTTGTCGCTTGAACGATTGCATTTTTGATTGCTTCTGTTATTTCTAACTGATTGACACCGACTGGCGTTTTAATTTTAAAAGTTGGTAATCCCGTATCCTGGCAAATTGGTGAAACATTATCATCAGCCATTTTAATATTATTCGTAATCGTAGCTAAACTCATGGCTGATCTCGTGCCAGCACTTTCTTTTTCCTTAGCGGCCTTAATTGCACGACGTACATCCTTTGGTAGATTTGTAGACGTTTCTACAATCAGCTTGTACATGCTTTTTTGAAGTGCTTCAATATTCATTGAACTATCCCCTTTCCCATCGTTTCCCCTTATCTTTATTCTAAAGTGAAAATTATAATAATTACCGTATATCATTATACTCCTAACATGATTGTATTAAAAGATATTGGGCTGCAATCGGTATAGGAATCGAAAGCATCCCTAAATGGAGCGATCTAAAAAAAGTGCCGATTAGGCTCTGATCAAACTGTGGACAAACTCAATAAAATCAAGTTTCTCTACAGTCTTTTTCATTCACAATAATTATTAAGAGAACAGAATTATTTCAAGGTGATGGATTAGGTGAAAAGACATAATAATATATAAAAATGGCTTTAAATAATCACTTCGTTCAATGAAAAACACCCCCGATTCACGAGAGTGTCATGGTATAATATTCCTTATACAATAGAATCGGCTCACTCAAGGGTGGTCTGGCTCACTCCCATTGAAAGATTGAAAGGGGGTGATGCCAATGACAGTGTATGAAGCCTTATCTCTTATGATAGCTTTTGGTGCTTTAATCGTCTTACTGTCGCAAGACAAAAAGAAATAGACCTCCCTTGAGACCTGACAAGTTACAGGGATTGGTCTATTCTTCTTCACCAATGGAGCCAGCCACTCTTAGAGAGGCACCTATTGTATATGACCGATGTGTTAGCGCACATTGGTCTTTTTTTATTTTACGTTTCCTTAAGTATACTATACCATTATTTTCATTACAATAAAGAAGACTTCCACCAGTGGGGGTTTTCCGACGCACAGGACGTGCAAGTGCAGCCGTTGCGACAGGACAAGGAAAACTTCGTCAGCGATACATCGCACGACTAAAACGAATGTTTTAGGAGGACGTCGCGTTCTTAGTCTGCCTTCATTCCCCGCGGATGGTTAGTTGCACTTATCGGGCTCATAACGCCACCTCCTGTGGCTTCACCCGACTAGGACTTCCTGTCCGTCATCGGACCTTTACGGGCAGTTGATCTCCCACCTATCTTCTTTAAATTGTTTACTCAGAATCTTGAGGTGGGCGTCTTACGACATACAGGACGTATTAGTGCCGACGTCGCCACAGGACGTGGCGTTCTTAGTCGGCCTGCCCGTTAAGAGTGGGATAAGCATTTACCTTTTGCGTTATCCTGCCCGTTCATTCTTCCTTCTTAATCCCGATGATTAAATTCTTTGCATTTAGATTCAAGATCATCGATTATGTCAATTAGTCGATCAATATCTTCAAGGTCAACTTCTTCTGGTTCGATCGCTTCAAGGACACCAAGAAACATATTTAACCGTTGCTTTAAGAAAGAAACTTGACCGTTTTTATCATGTATAGGACTTCCCAAGCTGTTCTCTCCTTTCGTCTCGTTACCATCCTACCGAAAAAATAATCAGAGCGCAAATATTATTTTTTCCTAATTAAAGGGGGACAATAAATATAAATGAGACACCCATTTGATTAACGCCCTCATCCTATTTAAATAATTCAATAACTCCATATCCTTATTCCATTACTAAGCATTTGAAAGAAAAAGTTAATGAAAAAATAATAAAGTCGGTTAAAGTACAACAAAGTTCTTTAAAAACTTCAGCTGCTAATCTACGAACTGAGCAATTTAGTACTAAAGGTATGATAAAATTAAGAATGTATAAGTTGTATAGGATGAATTATTTTACAATTTTTTGGTATTCTCTGCTATAAAACGCCAATATAACCTCTCACATTTGTGCACCAAATGAGAGGTTTTTAACCATAAGAAAAACTAAACTTTAATTAATAGGAGATAACGTGATGGATTGGCTGGATCAATTAAATGAAGCATTAGATTATATTGAAGAAAACCTTGAGGGCAAAATTGAATATGAAAAAGCAGCAAAACTTGCTTGTTGTAGTACTTATCATTTTCAACGAATGTTTTCGTATATAGCAGGGATACCGTTATCAGAATATATTCGTCGTAGACGGTTAACAAAGGCAGCTTTAGATTTACAACGTGGTGAAAAAGTTCTTGATATATCTCTACGCTATGGATATGAATCACCTACCGCATTTAATCGAGCTTTTCAAAAAGTTCATAAAGTTTCACCATCTTTTGCTCAAAAAGAAGGAACTTCACTTAAAGCTTTTCCACGCATTAGCTTCAAAATTACGATTAAAGGAGCCGAGGAAATGGAATATCGTATTGAAAAAAAGGAAGCATTTAGAGTAGTTGGTGTCAAAACATTACTAGAAAAGAATGTAGAAGAAAGTTTTCAAGTGGTTCCTCAAATTTGGCAGCAAGTATCACAAAATGGACAGATGCTTCAAATAATACCTTTGATGAACAAAGAACCGATGGGTGTTCTTGGTATAAGTGCATGTATGGATGATTTAGAAAAGTGGGAGTATTATATTGCAGTTTCAACAGATCAGAAAGCACTAGATGGTATGGAACAATACATAGTGCCTGCATGTACATGGGCGATCTTTTCTGGACAAGGAGTTCAACCGAACGCTATTCAAGAAATTGAAAAAAGAGCGGTTACAGAATGGTTACCAACCTCTGGTTATGAATATGCGAATGCTCCGGACATTGAGGTGTATATAAATTCTGATCCGATTGATTCTAAATTTGAAGTTTGGCTACCAATCGTAAAAAAAGCGTAAGGATCCAATAAGCAGAGGAGATGTAAACTATCTCTGCTTAAAATGTTTATTGTTTAGAAAGAGGATAAAGATATGGCAACATACAAAGAAATGACTTGTACTATTGCTTGTAACAAATTAAAACGAAAAATCCCCTATTCTTGGGATTTGAATATTTACCGAGGTTGTGAGCATGGATGTAAATATTGCTATGCCATATATTCACACCAATATTTGAACTCAAAGCAATATTTTGATGATATTTATGTCAAGACCAATATTGTTGAGCAATTAGAAAAGCAGCTTAATAGTCCTACTTGGAAAAGAGAAGTAGTCAATATTGGTGGAGTGACTGATAGTTATCAACCAATAGAAGCAAAGTATCAGCTAATGCCTGAGATTCTGCGACTTTTGATCAAATATAAAACACCTTGTATCATTAGCACAAAATCGGATTTGATTTTAAGAGATTATGAGCTAATTGAAGAATTGGCTCATATCACATATGTAAATGTAGCTGCTACGATTACTTGTATGGAAGAAAACATTAGGAGTAAAATAGAACCAAATGGAGCCGAGTCATTAAAAAGATTTGCCATGTTAAAAGAATTTTCTAACACAAACGCATCTACTGGACTTCATTTTATGCCAATCATTCCATATTTGACAGATGAATATGACAATGTGAATATGCTATACGCAGAAGCGCAAGAATCCAAAGTAGATTATGTCCTTCCAGGAACACTTTATTTGCGTGGAAAAACGAGAATAGTGTTTTTTGATTTTATTAAACAAGAGTTTCCACACTTATATGAGCCTCTGCAAGCACTATATATTAAAGGTAGTGCTAGTAAGGAATACAAAGATCAGTTATATGTAATGGTGAACGAATTAAGATGTAAATATCAGCTTTCAAGTAATTATTCAAAACCAATGAAAGAGAAATTAAATCAATTTGAAAATGTTCAGCTTTCACTTTTTGATAAGTTATAAGGTTGATTAAACGAGAGTTGCTATTCAAATGAGGTAACTTTATTATCTCTATACAATATTTACGGACTGTTGAGCCCCCGCTTAGAAATTTTTATTTCCTTCAGCTTCTTGAAGTGGGGTCTTATAGCCCGTTAATCTACGATAGCACAAGTCTGCTTCGCTCATTCGTATTAATGAATGGATGGGTAAAGCAGCCTCTCTTTTTCACTTGCAGTAAATAACAAACAGCTTGCCTTCACGCTCTTCCATTGCGATTCCGCGAAAGCCCTCAGCAAGCTTTTGCTGCTGTGCTTCTGTATCTTCCATTGGGAGCGCTATTGTTTCCGTCCATTTTTCATCCTCAGGTTGAAGCAAATCTCGCACAAAAATATATCGAAGCTTCTCACCATATTTTGCTTTCAGTGCAGCCACCTGCATGTTTTGAACAAATTTATCCTTCAGACTTGGGATATTAAATGGGGCAACGGTACAGCAAACGTAACGAAAGCGATGATTGCGAGTAGCTAATTCTCTCATAATGATACTAGCCAAAGTTTTTTGTAATTGATTGCCTCTGTATGCAGGATGAACATTAGAAATCTCTTGATAGATTACACTTTGTAGATCTTCCTCTTTTATGCCAATGTCTAGTCCTAAGTGCTCGTCATCGATAATCGGTACGAGTATAGCCCTAAATGCGATTAGCTCTTTTTCTGCAAAAGCTCCAACCATAAAACCGCTACCTTCTAAAATAAATCGAAATTCATCATCAGTTAATGGCTGTAAGTTATCATGATTAGTAAGGTTCTTCACAACTTCATCTTGTACCCGTAATATTTCCAGTAAATGCTCGATCGTTAAAATACGTACTTGAAAAGAAAGGGGCTGATTGTCCTTCATCAATGTTCCTTCATGTAGTAACTCCATCTCATTTCCCCCTAACGGACTATTTCTTGTGATACGGTTAATTCACGTAATATCTCTTCATTCACTTCAATACCTAAGCCAGGTTTTTCGCTTAAACGGATAAAGGGGACATCATAGTGTAAATTACCAACATCCTTCGAAAATTTCAACGGTCCTGTCAACTCAACACTCGTGATTACTTTTTTCGAAAAAGCGGCATGGAATCCCGCGGCAGAACCAATTGATGATTCAACCATCGAACCAATTTGGCATTCAAGTCCGCCAAGCTCAGCCTGATGAGCTAGTTTCACCGCAGGATAAATACCGCCGCATTTCATCAGCTTAATATTTACTTTATGGGCTGCATTCTTCTGAATAATTTCAAGCATTTCTCGCTGCCCCTTTAACCCTTCATCAATCATCAGCGGAATGGTCGTCTTTGCTTTAATCTCTACCATCCCATTCAGATCATCTGCTACAACTGGCTGTTCAATCCAATCAAGATCGCAGTCCTGCAATTGATTTAAGGCGACAAGGGTAGTCGCACTATTTTTCCAGCCTTGGTTCACATCAACACGGATAGCAATATCTTCTCCGACTTCGGCACGAACAGCGGAAATTCGTTTTACATCTTTACGAACATCCGTCCCAACCTTCATTTTAAAAGAACGATAGCCTTTTTTGATCATCTCAGCTGCCTCAGTCGCCATTTCTTCAGGTTCAGCAATGCTTAAAACATGAGTAATTGGAAATTCATCATGGTAGCGACCACCGATTAACTGGTAAACGGGTTGGTTTAGCTTTTTCCCCATAATATCAAAGCAAGCAATATCGATCGCTGCTTTTGCCGTTGGGGAACCGTAAATGGATTTATTCATTAGATCATGAATTTTCTCGATTTCCATCGGGTTTTTGCCAATTAAAACGGGAGCAAGCGTATGTTTAAGAATATGAAAAACACTTTCATTCGATTCCCCTGTGACATGCTCATCTGCTACACCTTCCCCATAGCCAATTATTCCTTCATCGGTTTCCATCTTCACGATGACAGATGGCATATAATTGTATGTATGATAACTGACAACAAATGGAACATGAAGTGGTAAATGGATCGAATAAAGCTCAATTGCGGTAATTTTCATAAGGTTATCACTCATTTCAGTATATAATTTTCTTGAAATTTGTTATAGTTGTCGTTAAATAGCCGTTAAACGACTAAACAAATTAAATAATAGGAGCTTAAAACCATGATAACAAGAATTGCCGTTATTGGTTCTGCTGAGTTTATTAATGACATTCAAGCCATTGCTTCCAAAGTAGCTAATCTTAACATTCAATCATACATCTATCAACATCCACAAGAATCAGCCGATCTTCTAACAAAATTACTTCCATGTGATGCTGTATTTTTTTCAGGTGCACTGCCCTACTATTTTTCAAAAAGCGAAAGAGAGAAACTACCCATTCCAGCTGTTTATTTAGCACAGGATGAATACACAATTTCAGCTACTTTCCTTTCGATCCTATCCCATATGCAAATACCGTTGAATCGCATTTCAATTGATTTAATGGACGCCTCTATCATTTACAATATTGCGGAAACGACAAAGATCGCGCTGCCTGAAAACCACATCATCGATTATAAAAAGATGCTGGAAACGCATGATTTCAATCTTGAAAAACTTGTCGCGTTCCATCAATTACTTTGGGAGAGAAAAGCCATTGATTTAGCTTTGACAAGCGTACATGCAATCTATGATCAATTAGTTCATCTTGGCATTCCAGCAATGCGGATGACTGA
>JAEWDX010000139.1 GCA_023389895.1 Bacillota bacterium | reverse complement strand
CCGAGCCCTTGGTTTACAGGCAGCAGGTGAAAATCCATTTAACGATACAAAAGGCAAATGGTGTGCAACAGATATTCAAGCTCTGTTCGAGGCAGGTGTTGCAAAAGGCACGACTGCTTCAACCTTTAATCCTGAGGCACCAATTACACGTCAGCAAGCTGCTGCATTTATGGCGCGCATTTTAGAATATTTAAATGCTGATGTAAAAGCCAGTGGAGACGTTAGCTTCAAGGATACTAGTAAAATAAGCGCTGAATACTTACCTTATATCAAGCTATTATATAGCCTTGATATTATGACTGGTAAGCAGGACGGTTCATTTGAACCTAATGCTCCGTTAACGCGTGGGCAAACAGCGAAAATTTTAAAACGTACGTTAAATATAGCGGATGTAATGTAATTATATGCACTAACCCAAATGCTATTTTGCTTTTGGGTTAGTGGTATTTTATACATCGGAGGTTATACAAATGAAGCAAAGATTATCAATGTTTATAATGCTATTCGCTTTATTACTTATTGTAGCACCAGTCTCTGCCCAAAATATTTCTACGGCAGATGCCTATAAAACAACTGGACAATATATAGTGACTAAAGCGCCAAACCCTTCTTTTGGTGATGAGTGGTATATTATTGCACTTGCACGTGGTGAATACAATGTTCCTAAAGATTATTATGACAAATATTATGAAAATATCGTGAAGCATGTACAATCAGTAGAAGGGGAATTACACAAACGGAAGTATACTGAATATTCACGTTTAATTATTGCACTCACTGCTATCGGAAAAGATCCTACAAATGTAGGGGGCTACAATTTAGTTGAAAAATTAAACGACTTTGATAAAGTAGTATGGCAAGGTCCGAATGGTGCTTATTTTGCCTTAATTGCTTTAGATACATGGGGGTTTGAACTTCCTAAAACAGCAACAACTACACGTGAAAATCTTATTCAGCACATACTATCAAAGCAATTGCCTGACGGTGGATGGGATTTGTCAGGAGCAAAGGCCGATCCAGATATGACAGCAATGGCAATTCAAGCTCTTTCAACTTATAAAGATAGAGCGGATGTTAAGGCATCTATTAATAAGGCGCTCGACACATTAAAAAGCTTACAAGGAGCGAATGGTAGTTACCAAAGCTGGGGAACGACAAACTTAGAAAGTGTAGCACAAGTTATTACAGCACTTGCTAGCTTAAATATTGATACCAACAAAGATCAGCGTTTTAAACATTTATTTGATAGCTTTTTCACCTTCTATAATGCAAAAGATGGTGGCTTCAAGCATGTATTAACTGAATCAGTAGCTAATGGTATGGCAACAGAGCAGGCTTCTTATACATTAGCAGCGTATAACCGACTGCTTGCGGGCGAAACAAAGCTATATGATACGTCTGATAAAAAGCCCAATAAACAATCAACACCAGCTCAGCCAAACCAACCAACAGCTCCCCCTACAAAAGTGAGCTTTAAGGATATTGAATTTCATTGGGCTAAATCTGATATTGAAGCGGCAGTAACTAAAGGATTATTAAAAGGCTATGATGATCATACATTCAGACCAAATAACAATTTAACTCGTGTGCAGGCTGTATCAATTTTAGTTCGCGCTCTTCATTTAACAAGTTCCGGAAATGCACCTTTCACGGATATTAGCTCATATAAAGATGAAACAAAACAAGAAATTGCTGCTGCTTATGAGGCAAATATATTAATGGTAAAGTCAAATGAATTTTCACCCTCCTCTCCTATTTCACGTGAGGAATTAGCTGTTATGCTAACAAATGCCCATACACATCAAGCAGGCAAGCCTTATATATCAAAAAATATCGCACCATTTAATGATATTGCGAAGTTACCAAAGGGGTCTCAGCAAGCAATTACATTCTTATATGATTTTGAAATTGCACAGGGCGCAAACGGCTCGTTTAATCCTACAAATTTTATTACACGTGCACATGCAGCTAAAATGTATGTCAATTTCTTAAAGGTAGTTGAGGAATGAAATGAAAAAAACTTTTCACTTTTTATTAGTGTTGTTGCTAGCCATATTTTTAACAGCATGTAATATTCAAACTGTTGAGCAATTCGAGCAAATGCAGGAGCAGGAACGGAGCGTTGATTCCCATCCTACTCCTGAACAACCTGAAGCTAAAGAACAAACTTCCTCAATAGAAAATAAGACTGCTGAGGAAAAGCAGGAAGTGAAGGAGCCTGACGTAGATAAGAAGGCTCCACTCGAGGAAAAGGAGAAAGAACCCCAGCAAAAAGTAGAGGAGCAAAAAGCACAGCAAGAGACAAAAATAAAGCAAAAACCAAAACAAGAAGCTGAGAAAAAGCAAGAAGGCACAAAATCGCCAAGTACAAAAACGGAGCAGCCAACAACTAAACAAGCTGATGATAAACAAAAAACAAATCCAGTTACTCCACCAACAGAAAATCAGCAACAGCCAGAAACTCAAAAACTCACTGTAACAATTGCGATTCGTGTTGATACGTTACTAAAGCATTGGGATATGTTAGAGCCTTCTCTACAAAGTGAAAAATACGTACCCAAGAACGGCATCATTTTAAAGCCGACAACATACGAGCTGTTATCAGAGAAGGATACTGTTTGGGATGTGCTACAGCGTGCAACGAAGGAGCATAAAATTCAAATGGAATATCAAGGAGCCAATGAAAATATTTATAACAGTGTCTATATAGAGGGTATTAATCATTTATATGAATTTAGTGCTGGTGAATTAAGTGGCTGGATGTATAAAGTAAACGATGTTTATCCGAATTATGGCTGTAGCCAATACGTATTAAAAGATGGCGATGTTATTGAATGGAACTATACAGTCGATTTAGGGCGTGACTTAGGACATCATTGGGATGGTAACTAATGAAGGCATTTGAAACATTTCACCCTATCGTACTTTTTTCTTTTTTTGTTGCTACTATCGGATTATCTATGTTTTTCATGCATCCTGTCTATTTAGCTATTACAATTTTCTCAGCTATAAGCTTAAATATAGCTTTACGTAGACAGCTCTTTTTTAAGGACTGGAAGTTATATGTACCTCTGTTTTTCTTAATGGCGATTATTAATCCTATGATTAGCCATAATGGACAGCTCGTATTGCTTTATATAAATGGCAATGCGCTTACTGTAGAGGCAATTATGTATGGTATCGCTATTGCCACAATGATTACAGCTATTATGCTTTGGTTTAGCTGTTATAATGTCATAATGACATCAGACAAGTTTATTTATTTATTTGGAAAAGTGTCGCCAGCATTATCACTAACATTGTCAATTTCATTGCGATTAGTTCCACGCTTTAGACATCAACTAACACAAATTGTACAGGCGCAAAAAGTAATCGGCATGGATTATACAGCTGGCTCACTATGGCATCGTATCAAATGTACAGTGCGTATTTTATCTATTTTGATTACTTGGGCATTGGATAATGCCATTGATACGGCTGATTCTATGAAAGCCCGTGGCTACGGTGTCAAAAAGCGGACTGCCTTTTCTCTTTTTATTTTCGAGCGTCGTGATGGCTCCGTTTTGGCAATGATTGTATTGCTTTTTCTTAGCAATTTAGCTGCAAGCTTTATTGGCACAACAACATTTTATTTTTATCCAACTTTCGGAGCAGTTAAATGGGATATCGTAAGCATTTTGTTTTATATGAGCTATTTCATTCTACTCTCTATTCCATTAGTAATCGAAATTAGGGGGAGATTAAAATGGCGATCGTTAAAATCGACAATGTAAACTTTACTTATCCTAATGAAGCAAATCCTATATTAAAAAATATTAATTTAAATATTCAGCAGGGCGAGTTTATCGTGCTAATAGGACAATCAGGCTGTGGGAAAAGTACATTGTTGCGTCATTTCAAACGAGAATTGCGCCCACATGGAACAATGACGGGTAATATTTTCTATAAAGACCGTAACTTGGAGCAGTTAAATGCTGAAGTCGCTGCGGCAGACATTGGTTATGTATTTCAAAATCCTGATAACCAAATTGTTACAGATAAAGTATGGCATGAGCTTGCTTTTGGACTAGAAAGCCTAGGGATAGATTCACCAACAATTCGCCGTAAAGTAGCCGAAATGGCCAATTTCTTTGGCATTCAAAAATGGTTTCATCATAAAACAACCGAGCTTTCTGGCGGACAAAAGCAATTATTAAACTTAGCCTCCATTATGGTGATGCAGCCCAAATTGCTGCTACTAGATGAGCCAACATCGCAATTAGATCCAATAGCGGCATTGGAGTTTATTCAAACATTGCATCGTTTAAATAAGGAATTAGGTATTACGATTATTTTAATTGAGCATCGTCTTGAGGAAGTGTTACCTCTCGCTGATCGCGTACTTATTATGGATGAGGGGAGGATTTTATTTGACGGTCCACCTAAGGAAATTTTGAAGGCTATACCAGCAAATCATGCCATGATTACAGCATTGCCGGCAGCTACAAAAATTTTTCACCTACTGAACGGTAAAGGACCTATCCCTCTTACTATTCGTGAGGGACAACGCTGGCTTAGTAACCAGCAATATAACTTTTCTCCCTCGCATACACTTCCTACATTATCCCAAAATAAAACAGATATTGTATTAGAGGCAAAGGATATTGCTTTTCGTTATCAAAAGAACGGCATAGATATTGTCCATCATTTTAATTTGCGGGTGAAGGAACAGGAATTTTTAACGATAATAGGTGGAAACGGCACTGGAAAATCCACAGTTCTATCTATTTTAGCAGGACTCCAAAAGCCTTATCGTGGAAAAGTATTTTTATTAAGTAAGACATTAAATAGCTACAGTAATAAACAATTATATCAACAATATTTAACATTATTACCGCAGGATCCAAAAACATTATTTGTACAAAAAACGGTACGCCAGGAGCTAGATGACATGGCTCATTTACATAAAGTAACAGAAGCAAAAGTTCAAGAAACTGTTCAATTGTTTAATTTAACTCATTTATTAAATCGACACCCGTATGATTTAAGTGGTGGAGAGCAGCAAAAACTAGCGCTAGCAAAGCTTTTATTAATAGAACCTAAAATTTTACTACTAGATGAGCCGACAAAAGGTCTTGATGCACACGCAAAGGAAGAACTCGCTGAAATATTAAAGGATCTACAAGCTAAAGGTATGACAATCATTATGGTGTCACATGATATTGAATTTTCTGCACAATACAGCAATAGATGTGCTCTGTTTTTCGATGGTAATATCGTTTCTGAGGGCGAGCCACGAGCATTTTATAGTGGAAACAATTTTTATACAACTGCTGCACATCGAATATCAAGAGATCTATTGAGCAATGCCATTACATGTGAGGATGTAGTAACTTTATGCAAAAAAACATTCGTTTAACTATTTCCCTTATTGTCATCCTAGTTTTAATTCCACTTACTTTATATGCTGGTATGACAATATTTGCTGACCGAAAATATTACTTTATTTCGATTATCATTATGATTTTAGCGTGTGTCCCTTTCTTCCTATCATTTGAGCGTAGAAAGCCACAGCCACGCGAAATTTTAGTCATAGCAGTGATGTCTGCTATTTCAGTGGCAGGTCGTGCCTTATTTGTTGTTACACCTGGCTTTAAGCCTGTAGCAGCTATTACAGCTATTACAGGGTTTTCACTTGGTGCAGAAGCAGGCTTTTTAACAGGGGCAATTTCTGCATTAGTGTCGAATATGTTTTTTGGACAAGGTCCTTGGACACCGTTTCAAATGTTTATGTGGGGAATGATTGGTTTTATTGCAGGCTTATTAGGTAAAACTAATATGATGCATAAAAAAATCTCCCTTATATTATTTGGTATTTTTGCGGGTATATTCTTTTCGTTTGGCATGGATATTTGGGGAACAATATCTATGTACGGTGTTTTTAGCTGGAATGCTTATGCACTTGCCCTGACTTCCGCAGTACCTTTTATGATGATCTACGCTATTTCTAATGTAATTTTTCTACTATTGCTAGCTAAACCGATTCGAGAAAAACTAGATCGAATAAAGAATAAATATGGGATTTTACAATAAGCCGTTGTAGTCAAAAGTTGATTATTTCTTAGTCAGCTTAGTCACAAAAAATAGTTGAAATCTTTTAAAATATGTCTCAAAAAGGTAAAACCGTAGCAGCAACCGAACGTTTGTATTCCTGTAACCAACTTTATTGGTGATCATCCTGAAAATGATGTGAAAGCTGCCCAATATATTGGGATGTATGGAGTTTGGAAAAAAACTTTCCAATGGGAAAATACAGAGGCAGATTTCACAATCAATGATTTAGCAGAGTTACCTTCAATCATTGATAAATTAAATAAAATAAGTTAGACTAGGATGATTTATGTGGTATCAAAATATAACGTTTGGTCTTTCTACCTTGTATTGTTCTGTCTCGGAATTTCTTTTTACTCACTTTATGCTTATTTGAACAATAATTGGTTCTTTGCACCACCTAATTATTTACTTTTTCTCTTGAGTTTCATTATGCTTATTGTTGCTTTAAAGGGTTTTAAACAAAAAACAAGTTGGTCGTCAAAATTAAGAGGCTGGTTAACAGTGGTTTTATCATTTATAGTATCAATTTCCCTTATTTTAGCGGTTTTATTCTCGCTACTGTTATCCTCATTTGGTGCTAATGAACGGATTAGTACATCGTATTCACCGGACGAAAACTATAAAATTGATTTTTATCGTTGGGATGCGGGAGCAGCAGGAACATTTGGTATAAGAGGAGAATTGAATGGCCCTTTTTGGTTTAAAAAAAGAATATACTATGAGCGAAGAGTAGAACAAGCTGAAATTTCATGGGAAAACAACCATTCCGTTTCGATTAACAATCATCTATTAAATTTGACGGAAGGTGAAACCTATGGATATTAAAATTTTAATATCTTAATAGAAGGACGACAGTCTACTGATTGTAAAAAACAACAATCTAATAAAATATCAAGTTTTAATAGGGAGGTAGGATTCTTGCCGTTTTCAGAAGTAGTGGTTTTTGCAGTTGTCTGGGGTGCGTTAATGATGTATTTCTTGACACCATTTTCAAGAAACACGTATATGGATTTCGAGGAAAATACGAAAGTTACCTTCTTGAATATTTTGAAGGATAGTTTTGTAAAAATAGCAATGCATAAAAAGGCAATTTTTGCACTCATTATGCTGATAATTACATTGATTTATATTTGGTCGTCTCACTCGCAAATTGAATGGCATAACAATATACACGGTGGTGGAGAATTGTCTTTTAATCCAACGAAACAAGCCATTTATTACATGACAAGCTTAATAATTTATGCTGTATTCTTATATCTCTTTTTGGCCATTAGAAGGACTCTTATGTTGTTGAAGAAATTGTGAAATGGAATATATGAAAATTTGTGGTGGCGAATCCGATGAAAGGACGAGGAGTGGTATAGTGGAGAAAAGAACAGTTCGGTGTATTTTATTGGGTTTGAATTTTTTTATTTTTCTTAGTCACCACACTATATTTGTCTAATTCTTTTTTACACCTAAAGCAAAATGTAAATATAACGTAAATTAGTCTTATTTATTGCTACAAGCTTGGATGGTTATATTGCTAAGGAAGATGATTCTTTAGATTGGTTATTTAATCGTTTAATCAATTTGTTGAGTTACACTAAGAGGTAAAAAAATAATAAATTCTTTCTAGGATGATTAGATTTGGGTGCATCGATGTCTTTAATTATTCAATGGGGGGATATATAATGCAAAATACTCAAATAATGATAGATAGAAAAATTGTAAACTATTATGAGCAAGGTGTCAGGGAAAACCCTACTATAATATGCCTACATGGCCTTATTGGTAACGGTTTTTATAGTTTCGGAGAAATTGCCCCATATTTAGAAAAAGACTTCCATCTCGTGATAATAGATGCACCAGGACATGGAGAAACAGCATCATTTGATATTGAAAGCGATTATTTATTCTCTAACCTAGCGACATGGTATCATCAAATTTTTCAACAAATTGTAGAAGGATCATTCTATTTAATGGGCCACTCTTGGGGAGCTGATATAGCTCTTCACTACACCAAACATTATCCATTTCATGTATTAGGTCTAATTTTACTTGATGGAGGATTTATCTTCCCTCAAAATCAACCAGAAATGACTTTCGAGCATGCTTATACTGGATGGGATAATTACATGAATAACTCTGTATATTACAATTGGGAAGATATTTTTCGAGAATACCAAACCTATACTAAAAATTGGTCTGATAAAAATAAACTTTATGTCGCCTCACTTTTTAAACAGAAAGATCATTGTTTGGAACTAATCGCTTCCAAGTTTACTGTACTATCAATTATTAAAGCCTTTTTTAACGAATCTTTTTTGGAAACATATGCTTTTATAGAAGTACCTATACTCTTGATTTATTCTACTATTCCTCAAAACTTAGAAGTTGCTCGAACTACAGGAATTTCAATGTTACAAGAAAATATAGCAGATGTAACAATAAATATGATGGAAGATACTAATCATATGCTCCAATGGGACAATCCAAAAGGAACTGCTGTCCAAATTATAGAATGGCTAAATAAAAAAGGAACTTAAACATGTTTAAGTGTTAGTTAAAAGAAAAGGAAGTTATTGAATTTTTTTATTTTCATGTGAATTTTAATTCAAGTAATTTAAGTCGACAGTGACAAGAGAATTATAATTTGTTCAATTGGCCTATCGTACTTGGAGTTGATATTGAGCAAATAACTTCAATTGATACAACTATTGCAGAGCGTTTCTTTTCTGAACAAGAATATATAGATTTGGTAAGTAAAAAACACTGACAAACAAACTTACTAATGTAAGAAGCAAGACAATTGAAAAGTTCAAAACTTTTTCAGATGAATGGCTATTTGAACAAACACCGTTTTACTGGGAAGGCATGCTAACAATTTTTTTAATGGTGTCGTGTTTTTGAAGATGAGCTGAGCCATAGGGGGAAAATAAGGATTATTAAGAAAATGATGGGGAAGTGAAATAAATTCGTTCAGAGTATCCTGCTCTTTTGAATTGTTAACATTTTATATGCATTTAATGGAGGGGAAGTCTAATTTGAAGAAAGGAATTCCTAAAAAAATACATATAATTGGTTCTGTTGGTAGTGGGAAAACAACATTAGCAAAGGAATTATCATTAAAGCTAAATATTCCATTTTACGAGCTTGATAATGTCGTTTGGAAAAGGTATGAATCTGGAGATATAAGAAGAACGGAAGAAGAACGATATGAGTATTTGAACACGATTATTCATTCTGAAACGTGGATTATCGAGGGCGTTCATAATGAGGATTGGGTGGCTGATAGTTTTCGTCAGGCCGAATTGATTATTTACTTAGATACAAAATATTCAATAAGAACCTATCGAATTATTAAAAGGTTTGTGCTGCAAAAACTTAGATTAGAAAAGTCAAATTACAGGCCTACAATTGAAATTTTCTTAAAAATGTTCAAATGGAATAGGTATTTTGAGGATGTTGGGAAGCCTAATTTCTTTAAGAAATATGGAAAATATCGAAATAAGTTATTAATTGTCACGAATAATAATTGGGTTGACAAGTATTTTAAAGAGCAAGTTTTATAGTTTAAAGCTATTTGTTATATTTTTCTAAATCGACTTACTATAAATGGAGTAAATCATGATAATAAAAAAAAGAGAAGTTTACAGTAATGGGATTCATTATACGATTCGATCCGCTATCGATAAAGATGCAAAGGAATTGTCAGAATTGAGATTAAAGATTTCTGGGGATATCGTATCGGGAAAAATCTATTAAAAGAATCTATTCTTTGGGCCGACTCGAACGGTATAAAAAAAATCACTTTAAATGTTTTAGAAATAAACAATCAGGCTATTGAACTTTATAGAAAATTCGGCTTTAAAATAGAGGGAATACTAAAAAAGATAAAGTGAAACTCAATCAGTGGGGGTTTTCCTTCATCCCCCACTGATTATTAGTTAAAACAATCGGGCATTTATGGGCTGTTTGATCCCCCACTTAGAATTTTTGGTTTCCCTTAACTTCTTGAAGTGGGGGTCTTACAGCCCGTTAATGCGGGATAAAATCCTTTCTGATGGTAAATTCTACAACACTGTTATAATGGGAAGATTTAACGAACTATAGTTGCCCTCAAAAAGAGCGGCTGGCTCATTTTAGTCGAAAGAAATAGACCAATCCCAAAAACTGTCGAGGCTCAAGGGATGTCTATTTCTTTTTATCTTTGGACAACATCGCTACAATAAGTAGACCGATAAGCATTAACATCGATACTTCGAATGTTCTTTTGCGCCTTAGCCTCTTTCAAAAACGGAGGTGAGGCAGACCACCCTTATTCTGTTGTATGTGGAATATTATTCTATTAAATATAGAGACTGCCCACATTACATTTAATTTAAATGCATCCGAATCAAAATGTTTGATAGAATTAATATAATGATAATTGAAAGTTATTAAAATCTATTTAAGGTGAAGGAAAATGAATATTATACAACTACAATACTTAGTTGATGTAGGGGAGCTAGGATCTTTTACAGAAGCGGCAAAAAAGAATCTCATGACCGTGCCAGCAATTAGCATTTCGATTGGCCAGTTAGAGGAAGAGTTAGGGGTCTCCCTTTTTGTACGTTCTAGAAAAGGAGTAACTCCAACTACTGAAGGTAAGAAAGTCATACAACATGCTATTTCGATTCTAAAAACAATAGATAGATTAAAAACCGATATTTCTCTATTCAAAAATAGAAACCATGGAAATATCATCATTGCAACGACTCCAGGTATGGTTCCACCCATCATAAATACAACTTTGGATTATCAAAAGAGTTACCCTTATATAAATATACAAATGCTAGAAGGAGATACAAATTTAGTTTTGAATCAAGTTAAGAACGGGCATGCTGACATGGGATTTGTCTCATTATCTGCAAACAATCAAGATCCAGATCTAGCTTGGAAACCAGTCATTCAAGATAAAGCAATGTTAGTCGTCAATAAAAGTTCAGCATTACGTTTTGACCAAAGTATCTCTGGTAATGAAATTAAAGATGAAACGATTGTGATGTATAATGATCCCTATATCAAAATGCTTACAGAAAAGTTTCTTTTAAGTGACCCAACAAATAGAATTGCTTTAATATCAAACAATGTGGATTCAATATTTCAAATGGTCATTAAAGGGAATGCGATAACAATTGGAACAGATTATATCGTTAACTCGCTGCCTTCTCATATTAAAAATGAAGTCATTATGATTTCCTTTAATGAGTTCACAGCTCATTCAAACTATCTATGGAGAATTACACGAAAGAACGAGGAAGTTTCTGATTTGATAGAGCAATTTACGGAACTACTTCTATCTCAATTAAATTAAGATGTAAAACAATTGCATAATCTCGTCTATGAAGTTGAATAAAATGGAAAAAACTATCTATCCATTGTAAAATTGAAGACAAGTGAATGTATGAATTTATTATGATAACAGTAACTTGTTTTTAATGTCGACACATAATATAAAATTTAGTACATCACTTATATATAGTGGTGTATTATTTTGTTTATTAAACCTCTAAGGTAGTTACGCTTACTTCTCCTACTGATGAACTTGTGCAACGCCTTATCCTTGCAGAACCACATATTGCAGAGAATAAATCAAAATGGGTTGCGATCATTTTGAAATGCTTAAGTAGGAGATACTTTATCTCTACCCCTTCTTCTTTAACTATTGGCAGGATATTCAAGGGGGATTTTCCACTATTACAACAAAAATAGAATTGGAAATGATATGACTTAAAAAAGTATGAAGAGGGTACTAACAGGCAGTTTACTTCCATAATAGGTATATTTAATTAAATATTACTAGAAAATTATGCTAAAATAAAAATACTGAATATTGCGAAACGCAAGTGACTATTTAAGGAGACGAGCTAATGTATAAGGAAGCCCTCAATACTGTAAAGAATAAATATAAGGATAATCAAAATTACTCATTCTTATTTAAAGAAATAGAAGAATCATTAGCAAAGATTTCCGTTTAGATTTAGATATAATTCAGTAATTCATCGCTACTTAATTGAGCAGCTACGGGTTGCGTTTGTTTTAACAAGACATGTATTTATAATATTTCACAATCGGACGATATCATTTAAGGATAAGAGCACATTTCCATTTAAGGGGATAACTATGAAATTAAAAAATATAAACATTAAAGAACGAATGAAACATTACAATGTGCCAGGCTTAAGTATTACATTAATTGCTCATGGTCAAATCAGTGGTACAAAAAATTATGGCTTGCTGGAGGTAGGAAGCGATAAGAATGTAAATAAAGATACTATTTTCAATGCTTGTTCAATAAGCAAATTCCTAACAGGAATGCTCGTTATGAAACTAACAGAGCAAGGACTTCTTGATTTAGATCAGGATGTAAACAAAAGTCATTTGTCGTGGAAGGTACCTGAAAATCAATTAACAAAAAATAAAAAAGTTACATTACGAAATTTGCTTAGTCACCAATCTGGGATTATTGATCCTGAAAATAGTTTCGCTGAGCTTAATTCGGCTGCAGGGTTCCCTTCAATGATTGAATTATTAGAGGGAAAAACTATTTATTGTAAAAGTCCTATTGAAGTGAAATATGAACCTGAGAGTGAATTCCACTATTCAGATGCAGGTTTTTGTATTATCCAGCAACTAATAGAAGATGTAACTGAAAGACCGTTTCATCGCGTTGTGAACGAACTTATTTTTGAACCATTAAGAATGAAAAATAGCAAAATATACACGACGATGTTACCGAAAAAAAACATCAAATACCATCTCTCTATATCAATTTGCGATAAGCAAGATTTATCGTGGCAAAGGGTTGTAAAAAAGATGTTAATAATTATAAATGATGCACCTATCGTTGCACTATGTCCAACTAATTCTGAATTTAATCAATATTTTTACAAGACAGGCTGGAAACTTCAAGAACAGAAAAAGGAGTTTTAAAGGTGAAAAAAGAGAGTGATCATTTATATTTCATCGATAATATAAAAATAGCTTTAATTATGCTTGTAGTAGCTCACCATGCTGGACAAGCCTATGGACCAGGTGGTTGGTGGTATTTTTTGGATGATGAATCTATCAACTGGTTGGGCAGTTTTTTCTCTGTAAATGCAGCATTTTTTATGAGTATGTTTTTCTTTTTATCAGCCTATTTTCTCCCTCAATCAATCGCGAGAAAAGGGCCGAAACGGTTTTTAAAAGAACGGCTTATTAGAATTGGTATTCCATTACTACTGGGATTTCTCGTGATGATTCCTATTCTGATGTATTTATATTACATTAATTTCAGAGATTATGAACCCATCTCATTTTTTTCTTACTATGTTAATATATTTTTTGGACTTGGTAGTGAACCCACGAATTGGTCTGGACCATCATGGCCCGATATGCAATTTGGCCATTTATGGTTTTTAGAGCATTTACTTGTGTATGCGATTGTGCTTTCAGTCTGGACCTTCTTTACATCCAAGAAATCCACAAAAAAATTTGATGGAAACATTAAGGTTTATCAGATTCTCTCCCTGTGGTTGATCGTTAGTTTAGTGACTTTCATTACAAGGATATGGTTTCCTATTGATCATTGGACAGCTTTCGTAGGATTTATTCAAACAGAATTTGCACATGTACCACAGTATGTGAGTTTCTTTTGTTTAGGCATTATGGCCTATCATCGCAAATGGTTTTTAACTTTGAGTACGAGAGTAGGATACATCTGGCTTATTATTGGAGTATTAATAGTAACTATTTTGTATTTTGGAGGGAATACGGTAGATCCTTTTCTTTTAAAGGGTGGACAAAACTTTGGTTCATTGACTCGATCATTCATTGAGACGTTACTGTGTATTTCGCTTGTAATCGGTCTTCTAATTTTATTTAGAGAAAAAATTAACGGCACTAATTGTTGGTCTAAGATGTTATCAAACAATGTATTTGTTGTTTATTTCATCCATGTCCCAGTAGTTGTCTTCCTTCAATATACATTGAGTGACCTACCAATATCAGTCTGGACTAAATTTCTTATGACGGCATTTTTAGGAATCATTCTAAGTTTTTTGCTAAGTCATTTTGTATGGCGAAAGACTCCATACCTCAAAAAAATGATGTGAAAGGAAATAATATTTAAATAAATGAAATGTGAAAAATGAAAAAGCCAGCATTATTGCTGGCTTTTGTCTTAGTAGGATAATGATGTGTCATAAAAATAATGATTCTTGTTCAACGGGTGCGATAGTGAAAAGGCAGCGGAGTACCCGTTGTTCAATAGGTGTGTGGCATAGCTGTGGCGCAGTTTCTTTGTTGATACCCGCTCGACTTAATATTCGTTTTATGATATACCTCATTTGTCCAATACTCATTCTATGTGGGTGCCGTTCAGTAACAAAAATAGCTGGGTCTTTATCCTGGCGAAGAGCCATGTATAGATTTCACATCGTCAAAGTATTAGATAAGTAGCTTAGATTGGAGCTATGTGCTTTTAATGTCTGAGGGGAGAATCTTTCAATCTTTTTATCCGATTCATATAATTCCCAAGTTCTTGATAATAACAAAATAATCTCCTCCTTTTCGTATTGGAGGAATTATTTCCTTGATTGTAGAAATGGAAACGTAAGGTATTTAACTATCGGGCAGGATTGTTGAACAAGGGGTTAGAAATAGTCAAAAAAACAATTATTCTGGAGGTCATTATGACGGAAGATTTTTATTGCGATGAAGTATTAAGTGGTAAAACTCAAGTAAATAAAGTGTTGGAAACAGAAAACGTGCTAGCCTATCATCATACAAGACCTTTTTGGCCAGTCCATATTGTTGCAATACCTAAGAAACATATCCCTTCTTTAATTACATTAGAAGAGAGTGATAACGAATTATTATTAGAACTATTAATTATTATAGTAACGGGTAGCTAAAGTTCAATAAGCATATGAAATTTCGTTGTTGTAAAAAAAGGATAGATGTAAGCAGGTATCCTCTCCTGTTCATCTATCCTTTCCTTTTTAATCTATATGATGTGTGACATTATACTAAACTGTTTAGTTGTTTACTTGACTTAAAAAAATGCTAGGCGTCTTTATCTTGAAAGTATTCTTTGTGCATAACGAAATGGTTATTTAAAGTGTGTTAGTTTTTAGAAAGTCTTTCTTCATGTAATTTGGATTTGAATAATCGTAAAATCCTTTTCCATTTTGTACGCCGAGTCTTCCCTTATCCAGAAATTCTGTTTTTAAATATTCTGCGACTTTTGCAGCATTTTTATCGCCTGCTTTTGCTTTCGCAAGAGAAAGATTGTATGGGGTATTAATGCCAATAACATCTAAAATGGCAAATGGGCCTTTAGGAGCGCCAGTAGCGATCATCCATGTCTTATCAACTGTTTCTGGTTCAGAAATCCCATTCACTACCAAATATTGTGCAGCATCTAAAAACGGAACTAAAAGAGTGTTTAAAATATACCCTGGTTGTTCTTTTTGTAAAGGCAAATCTACCATTCCTATTGCTTTTGCAAATTCCACCACTTCATCAAAAACTTTTTGATCAGTACTTGAATGCCCCATAATCTCAGCTGTATTGTTTTTCCAAATCTCATTCGCAAAATGTAATGCTAAAAACTTTTCGGGTCTGCCTGTAAACTCAGCAAATTGACTTGGCAGCATTGTTGAAGAATTTGTTGCAAAAATCGTTTTTTCAGGAGCAACGATAGCTAATTCTTTATAAAAATCTTGCTTAATTTGGACTACTTCAGGGATTGCCTCAATAAGTAAGTCTGCACTTTCTACTGCACTATGTAAATCTGAGTAGAAAGAAAGGTGATTTAAGGCATTATCCACTTCTTCTTGGGTAGCCCCTAAATCTTCTTTATATTTGGACTTTAAAACGATGAATCTTTCTTTTGCTTTTTCCAATACTTCATCATTAATATCGTAAACGTTTACATCAAAACCACTATAGGCTATTTGGAAAGCAATCTGACTTCCTAAAACACCGCTACCAGCAACCGTAATATTTGTAAATTTCATTTTTCTACATCCCCTTTGTTTTTACTATTATCACCACATATATAGTATAAAATATTTTCCTGATAAAATATATTTAATTAAATTTACTTTAGATTAAATATTATTTAACTATATACAAGGACAGGTTCGTTATCCCAATTTCTGGTGATCCTTTCGAAGATAAGGTAGCTGCCCCTTTGGTGTAGTTTGCAAAATAACTTTTTCTAAATAGTTGTTATTTTTGTGTACGATGATTTTTTTTTGGATTAACAGCTTCGGTATAGATTTAAAATCTATAGTAATGGTAAAATAATTTATTGAAGGGAAAGGAGTGGACAAGTAATTGAAATTCAAATTCAAATTTTTATCACTTGTTTTAGTCGTTGTCGCAATGTTAGCAGCGTGCAGCGGGAATAATGCAAATGAAGATGACTCCACAGCTACAAATAAAACAGAGGATATAAAGGAATTGGTGCATGAATACAGTATTGGTAACATACAAAACCAAACCGCATCTATCACATCGGATCAGCTTATTGTTACAGATAATGATGGAAAAAAGACGGCTTATGAGCTGCCTGAAGATGAATTTTTTGTTTCCATTGCACCATATGAAAATGAAACACATCCTTGAACAAATCATAGCTTGACAGGTTGTCAAGGAGAATTAGCAAACAAAGAGTTTACTATGTATATTGAAGATGAAGACGGTAATGTCGTTCTAGACGAAACCATAAATTCACCTAAAAATGGTTTTATTGATTTATGGCTTCCTCGTGATAAAATATTTACTATTATAATTAGTCATAATGGCAAAAAAGCAGAGGCAAAAATTTCTACCTTTGCAGGCGATCCAACTTGTATAACAACAATGCAATTACTGTAATAAAGAGCACCTGTGATTCTAAAGCATAAGGAATACTTTAGAATGGTTTTTTTGAAAAAAACCAATGTTTGTAAATAACAATTGACTAAACACTTTTATCTAACTATAATATTTTTAATATTATTAATAATGAACACATGGCTATGAAGAGAAGAGTAATTTTGATTCATTATTTGCAGAGAGCTCCGATTGGTGGGAAGGAGTAATAATAATCTAAATGAAAAAAGACTCGGAGCTGCGCACGAATCTAAGGGACTCTTAGTGATAATGCGACGGGATCTCCCGTTAAAGAGATAGGGTATAATCAATTATTTTTTATTGCCGTACCTGAAGAGGTTGATATGGCAACATATCAATAAACTGAGGTGGTACCACGAAGCTAATAACTCTCGTCCTCAAGATTGATAATCTTGGGGGTGGGAGTTTTTTTGTCGTTTAAACAGATAATTTGTATTTTCGAGTTTCAATAAAGAAATTAATTAATTGGAGTTGAAGAAAATGCTAAACGAACAAACAACACGTAGATTGGAAAAATTAGCAGCTATAAAATCTCAAGGAATTCCAATATATCCTGAAAAGTTCTCGACAAATTATGATTTAGTGGAAGCCGCAATGCTTGATGATGGGATTTCTGGTGTCAGAGTGGCGGGAAGGGTAATGGGAATTAGAAGCTTTCGCAATTTGAGTTTTATAACCATTTCAAACATAAATGGAAGTTTGCAACTTCTTTTGAAAAAGGATGAAGTAGGGGAGGCTTGTTTTAATCAGTTTTTCAACCTATTTGACATTGGTGATTTCATCGGTGTTGAAGGATGTATGTACAC
>JAEWDX010000117.1 GCA_023389895.1 Bacillota bacterium | reverse complement strand
GCCTTAAAGGATTGGTATGATGGGGCGGTGAGCGGAAAATGATCTCTTTCCTTAAGGATTCGCTTGTTATTGCAGGCAAGGATTTGTGCAATGAATTGAAGTCGAAGCAAATGATTGGGATGATGATTATCTTTTCGAGTCTTGTTATTCTAATCTTTAGCTTTGCATTTGATCCAACAAATAATGCGGTAAGAGCGATTATTCCTGGACTAATATGGGTGATTACGATTTTTTCGGGGCTGCTAGGCTTGAATCGATCGTTTTTGGCAGAAAATGAGAATGATAGTATTACTGGATTAAGGGTTGCACCAATAGACCCAGCAAGCATTTATCTTGGCAAGCTTATCGCAAATTTTGTGTTAGTGACAATTGTACAATTAATAAGCATTCCGATATTATTTATTTTATTTGATTATCACTTTAATGGGGTAATGATTTGGTTCCTACTAATCATATTTATTGCAACCCTAGGATTTATTATTGTTGGGACCTTCTTAGCTGCTTTAGCAGCTAACGCCAAAAATAGTGAAATGCTCCTTCCCGTTCTATTATTGCCTTTGCTGAGTCCATTAATGATTGCGGCTGTACAAGCAACAAAGGTTATCCTTGGCCAAGAAGGAATAGAAGATGCGATCTCATGGTTTCAACTGATGGTAGGTTATGATTTGCTATTTTTTGCAGCATGCTTTTTCTTATTTGAATATTTGATGGAGGGATCTTAATGAAACAACAGTCTGCAATCATAGACCGTATTTTATTGGCATTGCTTGTACCAGCATTTTTCGTCGCATTATATTTAGTATTCATTTTTGCGCCAATCGATAAGACGATCGGTGTTAGCCAAAAGATTTTCTACTTTCACGTCGGGTGTGCTTGGGTAGCTTTCCTAGCCTTTTTCGTTGTTGGAATTATTAGTGTCATGACATTAAAAAATCCAACTGAATCCCGTTTTATAAATGCCGGAGTATCAGCAGAAATTGGGGTTTTATTCACGACAATTGCTCTCATTTCAGGGATGATTTGGGGAAAATCTGCATGGAACACATATTGGACATGGGAACCAAGATTAGTAACTACTTTAATTCTTTGGTTTATCTATGTGGCTTATTTATTCGTTAGGAAAATGGAAGGCTCTTGGGAAAAAATCGCAAAACTATCTGCTGTATTTGGAATCATTGGTTGTATAAATGTTCCAATTGTGTTTATGGCCATCCGTTGGTGGAATACGAAGCTTCATCCTGTTGTATTTGGAGATGGAAAAAGTCAGCAAGGTGGTGGAATCGCACCAGAAATGCTCTTCACTCTTCTTTTCAGTATTGGAACAATCACGCTACTTTATGTTTTTCTTATGAGAAAAGGAATAGAAATTGAAAAAATGCGTCTCGTTGTAAAAAAGGCAAAAGCAAGAGTAATGGAAAAAATGGCAGGTTAATTAGGAGGAAGAGATGATGAATTATTTATTTGCGGCTTATTCTGTTATTTGGGGTTTATTAGCTGGGTATATTTTCCTATTAGGTAAACGTCAAAAAGATTTAAAAAGGGAAATTCAACTACTTGAAGATTGGAAGTCAGAACAATAAAAAGCGGGTGAAGTGAATGAGAAAAAAACTCGTTCCTATTATAGTAATCGTAATTGTTGTTGGTATACTCGCAGTTTTTATCAATGGTTTAGGGGGAAAAGTCTCCGCAAATCCTGGTGATGAAGCAATTGATTTTAGCTTGAAGGATATGTCGGGTAATGAGCAGAAATTATCTGATTACCGTGGAAAAACTGTTGTTTTGAATTTCTTTGCAACTTGGTGTCAGCCTTGTATTGACGAGGCACCAGAACTTGAGGCATTTGGGACAGATTATCAAGATGCAGAGCTTCTCATTATCGCAAAAGGTGAAACAACAAAGCGAATGGAGAAATATATTTCACAATCAAACTCTAAATTGACTTATTTACTAGATACGAAAGAGGAAGTATCAAAGGAATATAGTGTTATTGGCCAGCCAGAAACAATCATTATTGATGAAAACGGAATTATAGTCGAGAGATTTACTGGGCCAACGACAAAGAAAAACTTGATTGAGCTCATTGAAAATAATCACAATCCCCAGGATTAAAATGCTGATATTAGCATTTTAATATATATCGCTATTTCTTTAAACTGTTGCTTTAGTAAAAAACTAGATATTTACTAAAGCAACAACTATTTAAGATTAGCTATTTTTAAAAGGGAGGTGAAAAGAATGCTAAAAAAGCTATTGTCCATAGATAAAAAGCTTTTGATTGTAGCAAGTATATTTGTGGGAATAATCATTTCTGTTGTTACAGTGAAAACCTTTGCTTATACGGATTCCGCGGAGTTTTGTCAAAGCTGTCATATTATGACAAGTGTATATGAGTCACATGGGGATTCAACGCATGCAAAGCTTGCATGTAGTGATTGCCATTTGCCTCATGAAACTTTAACAGGAAAACTAGTATTTAAAGCAAAGTCAGGGCTCGGCCATGTGTATTATAATACGCTAGGATCTGAAAAAATCCCTGGAGTGCTGTTAGCAACTGAAGGTTCAAAAGAAGCAATTAAACAAAACTGTATTAGTTGCCATGAAAGCACATTGGATAATGTTTCCCATGATGCGAAAGATAGCTGTTCAAGTTGTCACCAGGCAGTCCCACATGGCAAAGGCTTTAAAACAGAAGATTATTTTAAACCACCTAAATCAGGAGAGCTTTTAGAAAATAAAGGAGGTACGATGAATAATGGCTAGGACTTATCGATGGACATTTTTATTCCTGGCTGCTGTTATGCTGATTATTTCAGGCTGTTCAAGCACCGATAGTGCAACTTCGGCAAGTGCTGGAAAAACAGGCCTATCAAAAGATGAAATCAGTAATGAAGCATTTAAAAATTTATTCCCGCTTCAATATGACAGCTACCAAAAAAACAGTATTGATACAGGAGATACAAAGTATAGTGGATCTGTAAAACGGAGTAAATTTGATGCAGATAAAGAACCATATTTGCCAATTCTTTTTAACGGCTATGGATTTGCATTAGATTATAATGAAGATCGTGGACATACTTTTGCTAACGAAGATATTCGTGCAACTTTACGTATTACAGATAAATCAATCGGTTCTTGTTTAACTTGTAAATCAACTGCAGTTCCACAAATGATTGAAGAAATGGGCGATGATTATTGGGGTGGAAGCTTCAATGATCTAATTTGGCCAAAAGCTGAGTCAATGGGACATTCACCAATTGGATGCTCTGACTGTCATGATCCAGAAACAATGGATCTTCGCATTACTCGTCCAAGTTTTACAAAAGGAATGGCATCTCAAGGTATTGATATCTCCAAAGCAACTAAAAACGATATGAGAAATTATGTTTGTGCACAGTGCCATGTTGAATATCACTTTGCAGCAGACAATGGTGAGGTTACATTCCCATGGGAGAATGGCTTTAAACCAGAAGATATGTATAAATATTATGAAACAACAGCTAAGGAAAAAGGATTTAACCAAGATTTTATTCATAATGTTTCTGGTACACCAATTTTAAAAGGACAGCACCCAGATTTCGAAACACATATGGAAGGACCTCATGGTCAAGCTGGCGTAACTTGTGCAGATTGCCATATGCCATATGAACGTACTGATGGTAAGAAGAAAATCAGTTCTCACTGGTGGAAATCACCGCTCAAGACAATGGAACAATCTTGTGCAACATGCCATAGTAACCGTGAGCTTGATGACTTGGAGAAGCGTGTAGGCGAAATTCAAGATACGCATATGAGTGCATTACATGCAGCTGAAGATGTATCTATTAGTTCCCATTATTATGTAAATAAAATGATTACTTCAGGCGTTAGTGAAGACAAGATTAAGGAAGCACAAGAGCATATCCGTAAAGGCCAATGGTTCTGGGATATTATTGCTGCAGAAAGTGCTGCAGGTTTCCATAATCCACAAGGTGCATTAGCTTCTTTAAAAACATCTAGTGATGAATCAAATAAAGCTATTCAAATTGCAATAGAAGAACTAGTTAAAAAAGGTGTAAATATAGAAGAATTAAAAACAGAGATAGAAAAAGTGAAGAAGGCTGTGTCTGAAGAAAAAGAAAATACGAAGAAGCGCGACCACGCTATCAATGATTATTTTCCTGCTCAACAGCCTGCTCCCAAAAAATAATATAATGTAAGCAGAGAAGACACTGTACAAATAATTAATTGTATGGTGTTTTCTTTCTTATTGTTGCAAAATCAAATGTTTCTGTCAACTAGATCACATTTTTGTAATAATTATTAACTTTTTTATGACATCTAACTGTTGCAAGGATGATTAAAAAGTCATAAAATTACTTGGTGACTCGACGGAGTTTAACAAATTACTTTTAGCTTTATCCCGCATAACAGACTGTAAAACCCCCACTTCAAGAAGAATAGGGGAACGAGAATTCTAAGTGGGGGATGAAGAAAACCCCCACTGATTGAGTTTCACTTTATATGTAAAGGAGCGTTTTTCATGCCGCGTGCCTTATGGCTTTTAATTATAGGGATGGCAGTGAATGTAACAGGCTCTTCTTTTTTATGGCCTTTAAATACAATTTATATTCACGAACATTTAGGTAAATCTTTATCTGTTGCTGGTATTGTTCTGATGCTGAACTCTGGCGCAACAGTTATTGGGAATTTATATGGTGGAGTTCTTTTTGATAAAATTGGGGGCTATAAATCGATATTGCTTGGAATTGGAATTACAGTTTCTTCACTAATATGTTTATCGATTTGGCACGGCTGGCCATCATATATAGTCTTTTTAACGATTATTGGTTTTGGGTCAGGAATTATCTTTCCTTCTATGTATGCAATGGCAGGGACAGTATGGAAAGAAGGTGGGAGAAAGTCATTCAACGCCATGTATGTTGCCCAAAATTTAGGTGTAGCTATTGGTTCTGCTCTTGGC
>JAEWDX010000114.1 GCA_023389895.1 Bacillota bacterium | reverse complement strand
TGGCTGTCTTATGCGATTCCAATTGTTTCATTGAGTGCTTATTTTGCGATTATTTATTCTCTTCAAATACAGCATATCGAACTAGGGATTTTTGATTGGATGAGATTCGCACTTGGTGGATTTATCCTACTGGCCATTTCTTATTTTCTATTGAAAAAAGAAGCTCAGCTTGCAAAAGGTTTTGCCTGGATTGCTCATATTTATTTGCCGTTTGCCTTATTAGTGTCTCTTATCATTTATTGGGAAAAATCAATTTGGTGCTTTATTATCGCAATTGCTGTTTATTGGATTTGTTCGAGGAAAGCTGAGAGGGAATGGAAGGTAAAGCTCTTTTTATACAGTGCTTTTCTTTCATCATATATCGTGTTTTTAACTGGAATTGAATACGTAATTGGCTGGAAATACACCGATTATGCTTATTTACTAACTAGCATTACTGCTTGGATTGTTTGGATTTTTGTAAAGGATGCTGATAGACGCAGAATCAGTTATTTTATTATTCCATTTTCACTATTGGGGATAATTTCCTTTATGGTAGGCTATCCATTTGAAATACAATCATTTATTATGATGGTGCTATATGCAGGTGGACTCATTTTCTTCCTTCATAAAATAAGAAAAGATATTATTGTTGGGGTTCCATTAATTCTTATCTTTATTGGAGCATGTTGGTTTCTCATTACAGGTGGAATAGAGGCGTCGATAAGACCCATTCTTGTTGGAATATTTGGTATCGCCTTGACGATTTGTGGGCAGCTTCTTTATCGGCAATTGTTTTCTAGAGATGGAAAGCTCATACAAATCGATAGCTACTCAATAACAGCTTTCTTGTTTTTTACTGTGATGTTCACTGTACAAACTGAAGCACTTTGGTCACAGGCCATTCCAGGTCTTTTGCTTAGTTCACTCTTTTATTTACAGCGAAAAAGGGTTCCGAGTATGTATTCTTGGCTACCGCTTATTTTAACAGGCATTCAGCTATTACAGCCTTATTATGCAGTAATAGGAAAGATATCTGTTCCAAATCTTGTTGAAACAGAGTTAAATGTACTTCCTTTCGTTGCTGTAATTATTTTTGTTCGAGTATGCTTAAAAGCAAAATTCAGAAAGATAACAAGTTCAATTGAATGGGCAATTTTGCTTATTGTATCATTGATTTTAATTTCAGATGGTCTTAACAGTTCAACGATTTATGATGCAATTATTTTAGGATCACTATCATTAATCTCCTTACTTTCAGGAATGTTTCTTCGAGTTAAATCGTATTTCTTTATTGGAACAGGTGTTTTATTATTAAATATTTTGCTACAAACTCGACCTTTCTGGGGCAATTTGCCGTGGTGGGCATATTTACTCATTGCCGGCACAATTCTCATTGCTGTTGCAAGCTACAATGAATGGCATAAGCAAAAACAAGCAAAAGGAGAGCAAACGATCATTTCTAAATGGAAAAATAGTTTGATGAACAAATGGAAAGAATGGAAATAAAATTTGAAATTTCGATTTATCTTTCAAAAAGGGGCGTTGCCGGAATGGGGCAATACCTCTTTTTTTGTAATCGACAAAAGGTATGATTGAACAAGAGAAACCAATAGAAAAATAATATATACAATTTTCAGAATATTATTGACTTTCCTTTATTTACACTGTATCTTTATGTTAAATGTATGACATAAAATAACAATACCGATAAATTCACGTTATATAATTTTGGAGGTGAAGGCTATTTCGGAAGCTATATTTAATGAGCCATTGACAGATGAAGAAAACTATGCGGTTTTTTTGAAACGAATTCATGCTGGAGAGAAAATTGAAGCAGATGATTGGATGCCTGAAGATTATCGCATCGCTTTAATTAAACTGATTTCAATGCATGGAATTAGTGAAATCATGGGCGCACTTCCTGAAAAGGAATGGGTTCCAAAGGCTCCATCCATTAGAAGGAAGCTTGGAATCATGGCTAAAGTTCAGGATGAAATGGGCCATGGACAATTATTGCTTCGGGTTGTCGAGGATTTAATGAAGCCATTAGGAAAAACAAGAGAAGATATTATGGATGATTTATTTAGTGGCAGACTGAAATTCCATAATGTTTTTCATATGGAAGCCCCGACATGGGGGGATGCAGGATTAATTGGCTGGCTTGTTGATGGGGCGGCCATTATTTCACAAACAAATATGTTGGATGCTTCCTATGGTCCCTATGCACGAGCATTGAAACGGATTTGTGCAGAGGAGGTATTTCATGCACAGCATGGTGAAGCGATTATTATGGCATTAGCAGAAGGGACACCAGAACAACGACAGATGGTACAATCTGCAATCAATCGCTGGTGGGACGCTTTATTAATGTTTTTCGGTCCTGCGGATGCATTGACTACAGGAACGTCGAAGCAAGATACAACGATTAAATATCGTATACGAACGAAAACGAATGAAGAACTTAGGCAGGACTTTTTCACAAAGTATATTCCCCGAATCTTATCACTAGGATTAACCATTCCAGATGACACACTTCACTTTGATGAACAGCAGCAGCTTTGGATATACAAACAGCCTGATTGGAACTATTTTAAGCAAATCATTAAGAATAATGGTCCGAAATCTAAGGAAAGACTAGCACTCCGTAGGATAACATACCATGAGAATCAATGGGTACGTGAAGCATTAAATGCCGGAACATGAAAAATAGCTGTTTATATCTACTAATCTTTCATCCCTATTCTAAAAAACTTACTTCCACGATTCTAGCTAAAAAAACAAATCCCATTTTTAAGGGAGGCTAACCTTTGAAAAACGCAGGGTTTTATAAAGAGTTTGAAGTTTTTAGCAAAAGAACCGATATTTCTCTACTGCAATATCAATTCTCACTTTTAGCACCAAATGAAGAACTAGCACTTATCATGGCACAGGAAAATTTCATGAGACGAGAGCCAGTTGCCGATATTTGGGTTGTCGAGCGCTCTCACATTCGGAAAATGTCGCGAGAAGAAAAGCAAGCGCTTATCCGTTTAGATAATAAAGACTATCGTAATACGAAGGGCTATGGATATTTACGGAAAAAATGGCGGCAATATGAACAAGAAATACTAGATGAGAAAGAAATTCTTTCTTGGGGAGGGAAGAAAAATATTGAAAATGGGTAAGAAACTGCAATTAGATGAAGCGGAAAAATCGGCATTAGTTGATTTACTTTATCAGCTGGCAGATGATGATTTTATTCTTGCCTATCGCGGATCAGAATGGCTAGGTCTTGCTCCTCATATCGAAGAAGATGTGGCCTTCTCTTCCATTAGTCAAGATATGATGGGGCATGCAGCCATGTTTTATCATCTGTTAGAGGATTTGGGAGAGGGAAATGTTGATGAGCTAGCCCATGCTCGCTCTATAAGGGAACGGAAGAATGCAGTTTTACTAGAATTAGTAAACGGAACAGGACATTATTTATCAGAGCCGAAATACGATTGGGCTTTTGCAGTCGTAAGAAGTTATTTTTACGTTCAAGCAAAAAAGATCAAAATGGATTCTCTAAAAA
>JAEWDX010000100.1 GCA_023389895.1 Bacillota bacterium | reverse complement strand
GGGGAGGATATGGGCTCTATATTCGCTTGGAGAGTTTTGGAATACAAAAATTCTTGTTCTTCCAAACGCTAATATTGTAAGGAAGGGACCTTATCGCTTTATAAAGCACCCAAATTATTTAATTGTGACAGCGGAATTTATATTGATCCCGTTTTTATTTCAAGCATATATGACAGCATTGATATTTTCTGTATTGAATGCAATAGTCCTTAATATTCGCATACGTACCGAGGAAAAGGTGTTAAAGCAATTAACTGAATACGCTAAAGCTTATGGGGATGCTGCCAACCATGAGAGAAATGTTAATAAAGTGTGACACTTAAAAAACTTTATTGAAAATCATTATCAAAGATGATAAACTTTCATTGAAGTTGAAAATTATTCTCAATATCATTCCATATAGGAAGGTGTTGTTACATATGGTAGCAGTTTTTATTGCAAGTACAGTAACAGCGTACGCATTTATAATGAAGCATGTATTAAAAAATATCTTAAAACCCCAAGCAAGATAATATACATGCTCTCCCCCTCAAACCAGGTAAACAATCCTGGTTTTTTTCGTGGAAAAATAATTAACATCTTCTTTCCGTTGGAATTGCAAGAAAAATCATATAGAATAAAGAAAAGCGGAGGCGGCTTGCCCAGGGGCGACAAGCATAAGACGAGCCAGCGAGTAGGTTGTTCTTTAACCTACTTGATGGATTGGCTTATGACCTCGAGCTCCTAGCCGTCGTAGCTAGACAAAGAAAAGCGGAGGCGGCTTGCCCAGGGGCGACAAGCATAAGACGAGCCAGCGAGTAGGTTGTTCTTTAACCTACTTGATGGATTGGCTTATGACCTCGAGCCCCTAGCCGTCGTAGCTAGACAAAGAAAAGCGAAGGCGGCTTGCCCAGGGGCGACAAGCGTAAGACGAGCCAGCTTGCCCGATTAAGGAACGCAGACTAAAAAACGCCACGTACTGTGGCAACGTCTGCATGACCCACATCCTGTGGGGCCTAAAGCGCAGGCTAGACAATTAAATGAACAAGGGGATAAGCATATATGACTCAAACAGTATTGCGACAAGATACTGCAGATTTAATGAGTAAAATTGCTGCATTATACGAATATTTTCAAGTTAAAGGGGATGCGAAGTCCGCAGAGAGGGCACGTGATTTAGCAGTAAAGCTTTCGAAAGAAGAGTATTCTATCGCCTTTTGCGGTCATTTCTCAGCTGGGAAATCAAGCATGATTAATAAACTAATTGGCGAGGATATTCTCCCTTCTAGTCCGATCCCGACAAGTGCTAATCTTGTTAAAATTAAGCATGGGGAAGATTATGCTAAAATATTTTATAAAATTGAGAAACCGAAAATCTATCGAGCTCCTTACAATTATGAAAAAATAAAAACATATTGTCAGGACGGAGATCAAATTAATTCGATTGAAATAAGCTATTCAAATACGAAATTGCCAAATGGTGTCATCATTATGGACACTCCTGGGATCGATTCAACGGACGATGCCCATCGGATTGTAACAGAATCAGCTTTGCATTTAGCGGATTTCGTATTTTACGTGATGGATTACAATCATGTGCAATCAGAACTTAATTTCCTGTTTACAAAGGAATTGCAAGCTGCAGGAAAAGAAGTATATTTAATTATTAATCAAATTGATAAGCACCGTGATGATGAATTAAGCTTTAGCCAGTTTAAGGAGAGCGTCCAAAGTTCATTTTCTTCATGGGGAGTATTTCCTGCGAGAATTTTCTATACATCATTGAAAAATGAATTACTTGAGGAAAATGAATTTTCGACTTTACAGCAGTTTATTGCTGAAAAGCTTGAAAATCGTCAGAAGCTACTACCAGAATCTATTTTTCAATCATTGAAAAAGCTCGCAGCTGAGCATTTTGTTTATTTAGAAGAGAAAGATTGGAATAAAATTTCCGAATTTGAAGCCACGCTTGCGGAACTTTCAATAGATGAACATGAATTGCTTTTTGAAAAAAAGAACGTGCTTGAAAAAGAATTAAAAGATATTGAAGATAAGCAAAAAACGATAGAAAAACAAATAATTGACCGAATTGATGATGTTTTAAAAAATGCCTACTTAATGCCTTTCCAAACACGTGATTTGGCGAAGGCTTATATTGAGTCAAGGCAAAAAGGCTTTAAAATTGGTTTGCTTTTTTCAAAACAGAAAACCGAAGATGAAAGAAATGCAAGATTACAATTGCTTTATGATGATCTAATGGAAAAAGTAAAGTCACAGATTGAATGGCATGTACGGGAGCTATTCTTACAAATCTTAAAAGAGTATGATATTCACGATGCCACATTATTAGCCGCTATTCAAGGCTATCAGTATCGTTTCGAAAAGGAGCTTCTAGCCGAGTTAATGAAAGAAGGAGCGCTTCTAACTGGGGATTATGTTCTCAATTATACAAATGAAATTGCAGATTCAATAAAAAAATTAGTCAAGGTTAGTACTCATCATTTAAGAGAACAAAGTTGGCTAGCAATTAGAGCAAAGAATGAAGCGAAAATTAATCGCATCGGAACAGAGAGCGGTCAGCTATCTGTCTATGTCGAGGCGTACCAAGGGATAAAGGCAATTAAGGATAATTTACAATTATTTCGGAATGAGATTGAAAAATTATTAAATGGGGAATTCCAAAAAGAGAAATATAATGAAAAGCTCGATGAATTACTTGCTGAAGACCTGAATGAAGCTGAAATAATGGATGAATTGAAAGAACCAATCGCAAGCAATCATCTAGAAAAATCCTCGGAAATGAAGGTCGAGCTAATAAGTGAAGCTAAGTCTGAAAAAGTGACGAAAGAAAAGACTAAAGCTTTAATCGAAACAATTCAATTTACAGCTAATGCTCTTTCTGATGTGCCAGGGTTTAAAAAAATGGCAACAGAATTAATGCAAAAAGCAGAGAAGCTTGCACAGAAACAATTTACAGTTGCACTTTTTGGGGCGTTTAGTGCTGGAAAATCTTCATTCGCTAATGCATTAATTGGAGATAAGGTTTTGCCTGTATCGCCTAATCCGACAACCGCCGCAATTAATAAAATTATGCCGACAACGGAAACTTATCCTCATGGAACCGTCGTCGTCAAGGTGAAGGAATCCGAAATATTATTCGCTGATGTAAATCATTCATTGAAAATATTTAATCAAACAGCAACAGACTTTAATGATGCTATGATTAAAATTGATAAAGTCATGAAAAGCAAAGTTGATTTTGAAGCAAATGAAAAGACGCATTTTGCCTTCCTTCATGCATTCAAGCTAGGTTTTGAATTTTTTAGTGGTTTATTAGGAAAGACAGTCATGACCGATTTGCCACAATTAAAGGACTATGTAGCGATTGAGGAAAAATCCTGCTTTGTAAATACAATCGAAGTCTATTATGATTGCGAGCTTACAAGAAAAGGCATTACACTTGTTGACACACCTGGAGCGGATTCTATTAATGCTAGACATACAGGAGTTGCCTTTGATTATATAAAAAACTCTGATGCTATCCTGTTTGTCACGTATTATAATCATGCCTTTTCAAAGGCAGATCGTGAGTTTCTTATTCAGCTTGGGCGCGTAAAGGAAGCCTTTGAAATGGATAAGATGTTCTTTATCGTCAATGCGATTGACCTTGCAAATAATGAAGAAGAAGAGCAAGTGGTTATGGAATATGTATCTGAGCAGCTCATTCAATATGGCATTCGGAAGCCAAACTTATTCGGAGTATCAAGCTTAGCGGCATTAGCGGAGAAGCTAGAAAAACGTGAGGTTCGAACATCGCAAATTCATTTGTTTGAAGATAGATTCTATTCGTTTATTTCAAATGATTTAATGGAGATTTCCATTTCTGCTTCACAAATGGAATGGCAACGTGTGTTAGCAC
>JAEWDX010000075.1 GCA_023389895.1 Bacillota bacterium | reverse complement strand
TAGGTAACACGATGCTAGCTAGCGGTAGAGTACCCCAAATCTCAACGATTGCTCGTGCTGGACCAAATTGTTCCATAATTGATCCAATGTTAATAATTCCATCATAATGCGTTTTCATTGCAAAGTTAGTAAATACTGCAAAGAATACTGTTTGTCCGATTACGATAGACCCTAGTACTCCTAGACAGAATTGGCGAACTGTTCTTCCTTTTGAAATACGTGCAAGATAGATCGCATATGAGATAACACAGTTTAAGAACCATGCCCAGTAGAAAATTGTCCAGCCTTGCGGGAATCCAGATCCACCAAAGGTATCTGTATAGAAAGTCATTCTAATAATGTTTTGAAGCATTGTTCCAACAGCATCAGTAAATCCGTTCAAAATGTATGCAGTCGGACCAAATACAGCTACAAAGATTAGAACAACAAATGTTAACCATACCCTTATATCGCTTAGAAGTTTAATTCCTTTCTGAATTCCGAAATAAACACTGACTGAGAATAAAATAATCCAAGCGATTAAAATGTAACCATCAAGAGATAAAGTATGTTCAATTCCAAAAATCTTCGAGATTAGTTCAGCTACAAGAGGTGTTCCTAAACCTAATGAAGTTCCTACCCCTGCAACCATCCCAATAATGTAAAGTACATCAATTAGCTTTCCTAACAAACCGTCTTTGCTTTTCCCTAAAATTCCACATACACTACTTGGCTTAACAACATCACGCTTTTTAACAAAGAAGCTATAACCGATTGCTACACCAATGACGACATACATCGCACACGGTATTAATCCCCAGTGATACATTCCATACGCCGATGCCCAGTTAGCTGCTTGAAGCGAAAATGGTTCAGCACCATGTGGAGGAGTTTCTAAATAGTAATACCATTCAATCGTTGCCCAATAGATTAGAGTCGCACTTGATGTAGACGTAAACATCATACCTAACCAAGTACTAGTCTTAAATTCTGGCTTGTCGTCTCCTAATCTTTTATCTTTGAACTTACCAAAGATTAAAAACATCGCAATAAAGAAAAGAATAATTACGTACCATTCGAAAGCCCAACCAAGTTTATCCGTTGTCCAAGCTAGTGCTTTATTTGATACTTCGTTTGCTCGATCAACATCGCTAATGATAAATGCACAAACTATGCCTATTAATATTAATGGCGGCCAAAAAAGTATATGGTCGAGTTTCATTTTCCTTTTTTCCAAAGCAATTCGACTTCCTTCCCTGTTCCTATTATGAGTACTGGCCTGATCACTCATTTTTTATATTTGAACGCTTTCACTTACTTCAAAATAATTTTCTAGCTTTCTACCTCCCTCAAATAAATAGTTTTTGTGAAGTATTGAACAAGTAAATCTATAATTCCCCCATGTCGCTAATATATAATGCAAATACCGTGCCAAAACTTTGAGGCCTTTCATCTAAAAAAAATAGTTTTTTTAATAAAATTCTGTCCTAAATACGGATTTTGCCGGAAAATGATCAGTAAAAAAATAGAGCTATTTATCTTTTTGTTAAGTATTTTTTACACGTTAAATATTTTTACCAGCATGTAAGCGCGATGTATCAATCTAACTCTCCATAACGTTAAAGTTTTTTTACAAAAAAGCGCTTTCACCTTTGAAAATGAAATAAAAAGATAAACATTAGCTTTTATTCACATATTTGTTACATTCCTAAAATTTCTTTTTTACCCAAAATACCAGGTTTCTTCTATATAATAAGATCAATAATAGACAGTACATTTTTCTTTAAATATAGGATAAGGGATTGAGATCTTTTGAAGGAAAAACTGCGTGGAAAAACGATTCTCATTGTTGAAGATGAAGAGCGAATTAGACGTATCATTAAAATCGCTTTAGAGAAAATAGGATTTGAGGTTTTAGAAGCAGCTGATGGATTTGAGGCGAAAGAACAATATCTTAAATATGACCCTTGCTTCATAATCTTAGATATTATGCTTCCTCGTTTAAACGGAAAAGAAATATGTATATGGCTACGCACTGAATTAAAAAGCAATGTCCCGATTATCATGATTTCAGCCTATCAAGATGAAAAGGATCGGATTGAGGGATTAAAATTAGGTGCCGATGACTATATGGCAAAGCCCTTTAGTCTTGAGGAATTAGTGACGCGGGTCGAAACGGTGCTAAGAAGAACATCAAACCGATGCAGTAAGATTAGCTATCGAGGACTGACACTTAAACCAATCATCGGCAAAGCAAGATTCGAGGATGTGATGCTCGATTTAACTCTTTTTGAATATAAGCTACTCTATCTTTTCATGACCCATCCAGATCAAGTGTTTACTAGAGACCAAATCATCTCAATTATTTATAAAAATGAAGAGAAAGCAATTAATGAGCGAACGATCGATGTTCATGTTAAACATTTAAGAGAAAAAATCGCCGTGCACTCCGACTATCCTTTTATCGAAACGGTTAGAGGAATTGGATATAAATTTACTACTTAACAAATTCTAAAGAGGATACCGATAATCGGTAACCTCTTTGTTTCTTTTTGGGTAGCTCTTCGGCAGAGTTGGGGGACGTTGTTCCTTTCGCTTTCGTTTACTTTGACTTGATTCGCACCATTGCGTGTCAACTTTACTCATTTTTCGTTTACTTTGACTTGATTCGGACTGTTACGTGTCAACTTTACTCATTTTTCACTTACTTTGACTTGATTCGCACCATTGCGTGTCAACTTTACTCATTTTTCGTTTACTTTGACTTGATTCACATCGTTGCGTGTCAACTTTACTCATTTTTCGCTTACTTTGACTTGATTTGCAATCGTTAATCGTGCCAGGGGAAGCAGAAATGCCGCTGACTCAGGCACGCAATGGGGCTTATCTTTCGGGAACTTCGTTGAAAAAGTTACCGTTTTCAGCTTCGTTAGAGCATCTTTTTAGCAAGGTTACAAGAAGTTTGCTGCTTTTGCACCTTTTCACCGAGGCGCCTCCCAAAGTTGCTCCTTTTACCCGTCCACTACTTTTTATGCGCAAGCTCTTATTATTTCAATATATTTAAATTAAATTTCCTTTCTCTGAAAATAAGTGAATCCTGCGAGAAAGAAAAGAATGAAACTACCTAGAATGACTATTAATAATGTCTCAAGTGGAACATTTAATGCTCCAAAGCTATCCTCTGATCCTGGCAGCATCAATAGAAATGGCTGACCCCATGGATAGTAAGGACCAAATTCCGCTGAGTTAACAACTAGAATATTAGGCAGGGTGAAGACAACATTAATCGCTAATGGCGCAGCAAAGCTTGTCCAAGCAGTCGAGACGAAGAGCTGAAGGGCTGCAAGCGGCATACAAGCAAGCAAGCCACCAAGCATACTTGTCAAAATCATCTTCCATGGGATGACTTCAGCAAAGCCCTTTACCTGCCCAATGAATAACAGTCCCGCAGCAAATAAGACCTGAGTTAAGGCAAGTAAACCAAGCACGATAATAAATTTCGCCACAAAAACATTGCCACGGGATACTGGCATCGCAAGAAGCTGCTTCCAGCCTCCGCCAATATGTTCGAAACGACAAACAAATGCTGAAAAAACACCTGTTAATAAAGGCAGGAAAAGAAGGGCATGGATAAAGGCCATCGAGCCTAATGTCATCTCCCACTTAAACGGAATATCTTCAACGGATTGCCCATATCCTACTAGCGTTGCTAATGCCGGGCTTATAAAAACAAGCAACCAAATAGGCGATTTTCTTAGCTTTAAAAATTCTACTCTTAATACCTTTCCCATCTACTGCACATCCTTTCTACCAAAATCAGCCAATCCGATTAAATAGATGATCAATCCTAAGCTAAGCCCTGCAAGCGCGGAATAAAGGGGATTGCTCCAGCTCTTCAAATAAAGCCAATTCCATGGAAACCAATCGGACATATTGAATGCGCTTAGAGATAAAATCATGCTTAAAATGCCAACCGTCAACGGAATCGCTTGGTTTTTTACCGTTATCGATAACCAAATTTGAAAAGCAATAAACGGCATGGAGGCAAGGAATGGGAAATACGCCATTTTTAATAACTCAGCGAGAGGGATTTCCATGCCAAATTTCAAACAAATTCCTAGAATAATGATGCCAATAAATAGAAACGTACTTGAAACAAATAATAAAATCAGCGCTAAAAGAAACTTCCCTGTAAAAACACGAAATTTGGAAATTGGCAGCGCTAAAAGCTGTTTCCAAGAATTTGTTTGATGTTCAATGCCGGCAATCATGGAGGCAATAATAGCAAGACCGAGCATGAGGGCTGGAATAGCTAAAAATCCAGCCTCACCAATAAGCCCACCCCATAAATCAGCTTCATAAATCTTTGTTAAATAATCATAACGCAGGCCGAAATTAACGGCTTCTAAGGCAATAACGCCGAAAGGACCGAGAAAAATGAGAAACCAAATCATTTTTCTTTTAATTTTGATTAAGTCTGATGCTAAAGTGGCAAACATTACAAGCTCGCCCCCCCACCAGTTAGCTCAAGGAAAATATCTTCAAGCGATCTTTTCTCTTCCTCAACCCGATAAACAGAAAAATGATGATGAATTAGCTCGCTAATAACAGCGGCTACCGCTTTATCTGAACAATGAGGCAAATATAATTGGTTATTTTCCATCTCCGCCTGAATCCCATTTGATAGGAGCATTCTCCAGGCTTGCTCCGCTTCATCTACTTTCACACTAATTTTACTTGTTGACTTTTCTCGTAATCTTTCAATTGAATCTTGAAAAATCATTTTTCCTTTCGAAATAATCCCAACCTGTGTCGCCATTTGATCAATTTCTGATAATAAGTGGCTTGATACAACGATCGTGATCCCCTGTTCTTTTGGCATGCGTTTAATTAATTCTCTCATTTCTAATATTCCAGATGGATCAAGACCGTTCGTCGGCTCGTCTAAAATGAGCAGCTTCGGGTCACCTAAAAGGGCAGCAGCAATCCCAAGCCTCTGCTTCATCCCAAGTGAAAATCCTTTCACTGGTCTTTTGGCTTCTTTTGATAGTCGAACAATGGAAAGAACTTCATCTATTCTTGATTTCGGAGCATCCAGTAAAATTCGGATCGCTTCTAGATTCTCGTAAGCTGTTAAATGACCATAATAGGAAGGATACTCAACGAGCGCCCCTACTTTCCTTAAGACAGAAAGCTTTTCTTTCCTCATATCCTTTCCAAAAATGTGAATGGAGCCATATGTTGGCCTAGCAAGACCAAGCAGCATCCGAATGGTTGTTGTTTTTCCTGCCCCATTTGGACCGAGAAAGCCATAGATTTCTCCCTGTTTAATTTTTAGATCAACACTTTCAACGGCATATCTGTTTTTAAATTTCTTCGTTAATTTATTCGTTTCAATAATATATTCACTCATCCTTATCACCTCAAGTACAATCTTATCCATAGCTGGTTAAAACAAAGAATGGGTGAAGTTTAAATTCTGTTTAAAAAAAGGGGCTGTCCAAAAAGTAATATTTCAGCTTGAAAATTAAAAAATCAAAACCCAAGAATGCCGTAAAATCAACATTCTTTGGTTTTGATTTTTAGTGTATTTACTCTAAATTGGACTTTTTAGACAGCCCCATTTCAAAACTTTTTCTCTATTTTAATGATTGTTCCATTTTTACCTGTGTTAATTTCCCAGCCTAAGTTCATATCCTTAAGCATAAGTGACACGATAGAAAGACCGATTCCCGCACCCTTTCCAGACGATTCCCCGCTCATCCCCAGACCATGATCTTCAATCATAATTTGCTGTTTCTCCACATCGATCCTTACACCAATATATTTTCCTTCCCGTGCATGACGGTTAATATTTTGATAAAAATTATCTAATACCCGTTCTAGCCATTGTGAATCAATTTCCCAATAAAAGGTTCCATCTGGAAAATCAATATTCAATTGAAAATCCAAATTTTCAAAAACAGGATACCAGGCAGCAAAGCTTGTTTTCACAAGCCTTACGATATCTGTTTTTTGTGGTTGATATGGATATTTCCCTGATGTTAACAATGTATAGGAAAGGAGATTTTCAATTAATTGGCTTAAATAACTAACCTTCGTATCAATTAATTGCAGCGACTCCTTTCCTTCTTCACTTAGTGTTTCTTTATTTAAACGATACGCATGGCCTCTAATCGTTGTTAGTGGTGTCCGCAAATCATGTGAAAGATTGGCAATCAATTGTCTGCGTAGCATCTCTTCTTCTTTCTCCCGCTTGCGGCTACTTTCAAGCTTTTCAATCATGTCATTAAAGGACATTTCAAGCTGGCCAATTTCATCCTTCTTATAAACAGAAATCGAATCAGGGATTCCCTCCCCTTCGTGATTATGCATCGCTGTTTGCAGCCTCAATAAACGCTTACGAATTTTGTAAAAGAAAATCCATGATATAAAAATAAAGATCGCCAGTACAGCAATAACCATAACGAAGATTAAATAGCCATACTTCTCCTGCAAGCTAATTCCTGTTGGCTTCATGACGGATCGAGGAATTTGTAAAACGATAAATCCTTCGTTCTTTTCCTCTCCAATTAAGGCAACAGCTGTAAACGGATCAACCTCCTGCCCACGATGCGTTTTCATAAAATCAATCGTTTGGGATGGAGACCAAGAAGATGGAACTGTTAAATTATCTGGAAGCTTATACTTTGTTTCACCCTCCTCATTCACCCAATACATGCTCGCTTCTGAATATTGGGCTTTAAAATTATTTAATTGTTCAATTACAGATTCATCCGTTCCATCACCCAAGGTTTCGGCAAAATCGTGCCAAATTTCTTCTAAATCATCCCCATTTTGATAAATATTTTGCGGGAGATCTTCACTAAAAAATGTGAAAAATGAAATAGACGTTACCGTGAGTGAGACTGGTAAAATAATGATCGCTAATGAAATAATTAATAAATATTGTGTTAATAATGAATTTCTTAGCTTCATTGCTTCACCCGATAGCCAATGCCACGAATCGTTTCAATAATTTCTGGTGTGCTTGGATCGACTTCAAGCTTCTCCCGGAGATAACGAATATGGACCATTAATGTTTTGTCCCCTTCGATATATGGTTCCTCCCAAACAGCTTCATAGATCTGTTCCTTCGTTAAAATTTGATTCGGATGTCGCAAAAAGTACATAAAAATCTGATATTGCTTTCCCGTTAAGATAATTTCCTCACCCGTACGACTGTCTACAATGCTATTTTCAGCGAGATGTACGATAATATGCTTTATATATAGCTCATTTGCGATTGATTGCCCCACCCTTCTTAATAGCACTTCAATTCTAGCGGCAAGCTCATCTGGATGGAATGGCTTTGTTAAGTAATCATCAGCAAACTGCAGACCTTGGAGCTTATCTTCTACCGCTGTTCGAGCTGACAGCATTATAATGGGGATAGTGGGTTTCTCTTTCTTTAATCTTTGACCAACGGAAAAGCCGTCAAGTCCTGGCAACATAACATCCAAAATAACAAGCTCACTCTCTAAGACGGCTTTTTCAGCCCCTTCACCAGAAGTAAGCCATTCAACTTCAAACCCTCTTTGTTCTAGATCCTCCTTCACAAAGCTAGCAATTTCTCGATCATCTTCTATGTATAATATCTTTCTCATCATTCATCACCTAATTCTAATGATAGGAAAAATAAAGTGGAAATAATAGTATAAAAATCAAAAACATTTATTCTCGAATTAAAAATTGTTATAATTTGATAATAACTTGCCAAATTATCTGAAACAGAATTTAAAGGGGCGTATATTCATGTCAATGAAAAAAGTATTAACAATCGCTGGGTCCGATACGAGTGGTGGAGCTGGTATTCAGGCTGATTTAAAAACATTTCAAGAGCTTGGTGTATATGGAGTGACCGCTCTCACAACGATCGTAACAATGAGTCCAACTAATTGGAGCCATAGCGTTTTCCCAATTCCGATTGAAACATTAAAAGCTCAGCTTGAGACCGTTACTTCAATTGGCGTTGACGCTATGAAAACAGGAATGCTCGGTTCTGTTGAAATTATTGAACTTGCGGCAAAAACAATTGATGATAATAAATGGGATCGTGTTGTCATTGATCCTGTATTAGTATGTAAGGGTGAAGATGAAGTCCTCCATCCTGAAACGGCTGATGCGCTTAGAGAAATTCTCGTTCCCCGTGCAATGGTTGTCACACCAAACCTTTTCGAGGCTTGGCAATTAGCCCAAACAGGACCGATTAAAACAATCGATGATATGAAGGAAGCCGCTGTGAAAATCTATGAACTTGGTGCTAAAAATGTCCTTATTAAAGGGGGCAGCAAATTAAAGCACGAAAAAGCGGTTGATCTTCTTTACGATGGAAAGGATTTCAAGATTTTTGAAAGTGAAAGAATTGAAACAACGTATATTCATGGAGCAGGCTGTACGTATTCATCCGCGATTACTGCTGAGCTAGCAAAGGGGAAAACGGTCATTGAAGCTGTTGAAACAGCCAAGGATTTCATTACCGCAGCCATTAACCACGGTTTTAAATTAAATCAATTTGTTGGACCAACTATGCATGGAGCCTATCGCCAATTTGGTTCAGGTAGGTAGAGTAAAACTTCAATCAGTGGGAGCTTTTCCAGCCCGTTAATGCGAGGTAAATAATAGACTATTAAACTTGAGAGGAGGCTCATAATGGAAATTATTATGAAAGATCAAGTACAGAAGGAAATTGACCGTTTTGCTAATAAAGATGTTTATATTCATTTAGAAACAACAAACGGAGCATATGCTTCACATTATGATACATCCTTTTTCTCTTCAGGTGCTTATATTCGCAATGCGCTTCTGCAATATGAGCATGGAAAAATCACAGGGAACGGCCCCTATCGTGTTGGGCTGAAAATGAGCTTTGGCTGGGTTTACGCTGAAGGTGTTACCCACTACGAGGTTGATAAACATAATCGCTTACTATTAGCTGGTCATGATCATGAAGGCAGGCTTGCTGTTGCCCTGCAAATTAGCGAGAAACCATTTTAAGAAAGGGGAATAATGAAATGAACATAGAAAGACACGTCCTCGTCGTTTTCCCTCATCCTGATGATGAAGCATTTGGCGTTTCAGGGACAATTTCCTCCTATATACAAAATGGAACACCTGTTACCTATGCCTGTCTTACATTAGGGGAAATGGGACGAAATATGGGGAATCCTCCATTTGCAACAAGGGAATCATTATCACATATTCGAAAACAGGAGCTGCAGAATGCTGCAGACGTTCTTGGGATCAAGGATTTAAGAATGCTTGGCTATCGTGATAAAACGGTGGAGTTTGAAGATGAGGCTAAACTAGCTGCCCATATCGCTTCCATTATTGAAGAATTAAATCCATCTTTAATCATCACTTTTTATCCAGGTTATTCTGTTCATCCAGACCATGATGCATCTGGGGCTGCTGTTATTCGCGCAGTTAGAGAAATGCCTGCTAATAGCCAACCAACAGTTCATTGCGTCGCTTTTTCAAATAACTGTGAGGAAGAAATCGGTCAAGCTGATATTGTGAACGATGTAAGTGCCGTTGCTGATCGCAAGCTTGCTGCCATAAAGGCTCATAAATCTCAAACACAGCTTATGGTTAGTCAAATGGCAATAAATTTAGAAAACAAAGATCCTGAAGTCGTTGCACGTTTTTATAATGAACGTTTTTGGACGTATAAGTTTTAGAGATGAGAAAAGGAAACGAAAGAGATTGGAATAGAAGCAATCGGTGATCGTGCCGATTGCTTTATTATTGTAGAATAAGGGATCAGTCCTCTTCTAGATCCTGTTCCTTCTCTTCTAGCATTTCCTTTAAATATTGAAGCTGATAGCCATCCTCTCGCTGCATCATCTTGACGATAAATCGCTTCGTTAACTTCATTCTTAAGCCAGTCGTCTTAACAAATGCTTCAAATTCAGCTTGTGTCCCCTCCTCAATCTCATAGAACTTATAATGATATTCCGTGATTAATCCATTGGAATTACTTCGTGTCGTGAATAACTTATCTTCTTCAAACTCAAGAAGTTCAACATCAGCCTTAATTTCTTTTCCACGTACGGATCGCGTCTCAATAAATTTCGTTCCTTTTCTAAGTTCTCCCGGGGTGATTTTTTCCATTTTAACGACATTGGGCATAAGCTCAGACACATTTTCCATCCGAGAAATATACTGGAATACTTCCTTAATTGGTTTGTGAATGATAGCACTCTCCCGAAAATCCACCATGATCATCCCTCCATCCCTTAACACGTTTCTATGAAATTCATTATATATGAAAACGTTTTATATAGACTAGCTTAAAACACTAAAGACAACTAATGTGGAATAATGGCCTAAGTACATGTCTCTATTAAAAAGGAAAAACAGAATTCCTGCACTCGAATTCTGTTTTTGAGCCTATAATTTCTGGTGGAAAAGTGAGCAAAATCTACACCAATCGTTGATGACGATTTTTTTGCTTTTTATATCGATTATTCCATCCTTTTTCAGCTTAGAAAAGACTCTACTTACACTTTCGCGCGATGTTCCGATCATTGTAGAAAACTCTTGAACTGTTATCGGTAGTTCAATAAACATTTTATTACAGTGACTCGCACCAAATTTCTCTGCAAGACGCTCTAACGTTCTAATTGTTTTCATATAGACGTCAAGAAGTGCAATATCCCTCATAATTGAAGTTAAATCTCTTAATTGAACGCTCATATACCGAATAATTTGGACAGACATTTCAGGTGATAGCATTAACTCCTCCTCCAAATCCTCTGTATATAAAAAATACAGTTCACCGTCCTGAAGCATTGTAGCGGTTGCAGGATAACACATATCAGGTTCATTAAAGAGACAAGCCTCTGCAAAAATTTCGCCTTTCTTTTTCATGCATGTAATAATTTCATTTCCCTCATCATCTTGTTTCGTTAGTTTCACAATACCGGAATGAACAAAGAAGACACCTTGAGCCTTTTCATACTCAGAAATAACACGTTCACCTTTTTTATACGCTTTCCTCATAATCCGCTTATCAACTAGCTGAACGGATTGCGCTGGAAGACTTTTAAATATATCAATTTGATTTAAAAACTCATCTACATTTGGTTGCTGTGCTTCATTTAGACTATTCATGCCCTTCTCCTCCTTTCTGAAGTGATCCTATCCTATGTAATATATTAACGGAGCTTTTCATTATTGCATGTGACATATTTCGCACATTTGACAAGCCGCCTATTGAATAGATGACACGATCACATATTCAAATTTAAACCAATGAGTGACTACTCACTTTACATATCCACTTTCCTGTTGTATTATAATGAGTGATTACTCACTTTTATGAATTGAGGTGAATTTTATGGAAAACAATCAACCAATTGTTTCTTGTCAAAATATTAGTAAAGCTTTCGGTAAGCAGCTTGTATTGACAAATATCGATTTAGACATTGCCCATGGGGAAATTTTTGGCCTCTTAGGTCCATCCGGTGCAGGAAAGACAACATTAGTCAAGCAGCTTGTTGGTTTAGATATCCCAACAAGTGGGGAAAATTATATTTTTCAAAAAAGAATGCCTAGCCTTAAAATTATTGAAAAAATCGGCTATATGGCACAGTCGGATGCTCTATATGAAGAGCTTTCCGCTAAAGAAAATCTTGAATTCTTTGCAGCTCTTTACGGCCTAAAAGGAAAAGAAAGAAAAAAACGAATTGACGAGGTAATGGAAACAGTCTCCTTATCAGATGATATAAAAAAAATCGTATCGAACTACTCTGGTGGGATGAAAAGGCGGCTCTCCTTAGCGATAGCTCTCTTACATCAGCCTAAGCTTCTTATTCTTGACGAGCCAACCGTTGGGATTGATCCTGTTTTAAGGAAAAGCATTTGGGCTGCATTCCATCAATTGAAAACTGCTGGAACAACGATTATCGTAACAACTCATGTAATGGATGAAGCGGAGAAATGTGACCGACTTGGCTTGATTCGAGATGGCAGGCTCATCGCGGTCGGTACCCCTGATGAATTGAAGAAAAACACAGCATCCACTACGATAGAAGGGGCATTCCTAATTTATGGAGGTGCTATCCATGCGAATTAAAGCGCTCGTCATTCGAATCCTCAGACAAATTACACGTGATAAAAGAACAATGGCATTACTCATCTTTGCACCCATACTTGTCTTATCTATGCTTTATCTTGTATTTGACGGTGACGAATACACACCGAAAATTGGGCTAGTGAATATCCCTGAACCGATTCAAAATCAATTGAATTTTGAAAATGCCAAAATAAAACATTATGATTCGATTGAACTAGCAGAAAAAGATTTATTCGAAAGAAAGTTAGATGGTTATTTACGATTTGACAATATGACCCCATCCATTATGCTTGAAGGTAGTGATCCAAGTGTAAATGGTTCTGTTATGAGATGGATACAGACGGCTTTAAGTTCTTTACAACAAAATAGTCCATTAAAGGAGATCGAAGTAAACTATGTATATGGCTCCAGTGATATGGGGCAATTTGATTATTTTGGTCCTGTTTTGCTCGGATTTTTCATTTTCTTCTTTGTTTTTCTCATCGCTGGTGTATCATTTTTACGAGAAAGAACGACAGGTACACTAGAGAGACTATTATCGAGCCCACTTAGAAAATGGGAAATTGTTACGGGCTATATCATTGGGTTTGGAATCTTTACTGTGATTCAAGCAGCCATTATTGCTTGGTACTCCATCTACGTATTAGGTATGCTAATGGAAGGATCATTTGGCTATGTTATGCTCATCACATTGTTTGTTTCATTAACTGCCTTAACATTAGGCACGCTGTTATCGTCTTTTGCTAATAATGAATTGCAAATGGTTCAGTTTATTCCACTCGTCGTTGTCCCACAAGTTTTCTTTTCTGGACTCTTTAATCTTGAAACGATTTCCGAATGGTTAAGCTGGATTGGTCCATTAACCCCACTCTATTACGCAAGTGATGCCTTAAGGAATGTGATGGTTAGAGGATTTGGCTGGGATATGATCTACAAAGACTTGCTCGTATTAGCTGGATTTTCTTTACTTTTTATGATGCTTAATATTGCTGCCTTAAGAAAATACCGAAAAATATAAGAAGATTAATAAACTTGTTAAAGGAGCTTAAATTTACAATGTCAGACCAAGATTCATTCATGCATCAGATTATGGAGGAAGAAGGAATAACCGATAAGCAAAGAAGTATCATATTAGCTGCAATTGAATCCTTTTCAGAAAAAGGGTATGCAGCTACTTCTACTAGCGAAATTGCCAAAAAAGCCGGAGTAGCAGAAGGCACAATCTTCAGACATTACAAAACAAAAAAGGATCTACTCCTTAATATTGTCGCACCCTTATTAAGCAAAATAATGGCTCCCTTTATCATAAAAGATTTATATAAGGTGCTTGATCATAATTACGACCATTTCGAGGATTTTCTTAGAGCGATGTTGCACAATCGCATTACCTTTTTACAAAAAAATATGGCTCTCTTCAAAATTCTCATTCAAGAAATCCCTTTTCACCCCGAGCTAAAAGAAGAATTTAAAGAAAACATTGCTAAGAAAATATTTGAACGCTATCAAAAATTAGTTATTTATTATCAGGAAAAAGGGCAAATTATCGATATTCCGCCTTATAGTATTGTGAGAATGACGTTTTCAGTCCTGTTTGGCTACTTACTTGCAAGATACTTGCTTGTACCTGAAGCGGACTGGGATGATGAGAAAGAAAGCGAATTAACCATCCAATTCATCATGCACGGCTTAGTGCCACGTTAACGAAACGATTAGATGAATTTAGACTAAAGGATTTTTCCAAAGCTCGAGCAGAAAAATAGCATGGAGAAAATTAAAGTCACTTTTGGAGAGCTCGAGCAGATAAGTAGCACAAAAAAAGATTAAAGCAATTATTTTTAATGAGTTTGAACAAAAATGTAGCCATCCTCTAAAAATGATTAAAAGGAACTCAAAGTTGGGAGAAGGGACTGCCTACTTAGCGGAAAGTCCCTTACTTAGTTTTCGGGCTGATACCCACTTATCCGACTACCCCTTACTTGTTAAGGTATCTTATCTATAGGAACGAGTTGCATTATTTTATTATTTCGCTCATTACTTGTCTGTTTCCAACAACGCCGAAAGTCGCACTCTGTATAGCCTGTCATCTCCTGCTTTCGGGGTTCCGCGACCGTCAGTATTATTAGTAATAAAATATAGAAAATCATCGTTGATGAAGACATCACGAATTCTTCCTATACCCGTTAAAACTTCATTCGTTTGGCTAGATTGCAAATCAAATTCTCTAATCGCATTCCCTCTTAATGTCGCGGCATAAAGCTTGCCATTATAATTAACGATTCCGGAGGGTGCCCATGTCGTTTCACTACCCGAAGTAAATAATGGTGTTTCCATCCCTGCCTTTTCCTCGTTTCCTTCAATAATCGGCCAGCCATAATTATGACCAGCAATAATTTGATTCAGCTCGTCATTCGCCGCAGGACCATGTTCACTAGCATACATCGTCTCATCTGCCAGCCAAGTGAGACCTTGAGGATTACGATGACCGTAGCTATACACATAAGACTGAGGAAGAGGATTATCCTCTGGAATCGTTCCATCCAAATTCATTCGTAAAATTTTGCCTCCCAAAGAATTTAGATCTTGGGCAATTTCAGGATTGGATGAAGCATCACCTGTAGTCGCATATAGCTTTCCATCAGGGCCAATGGCAAGCCGACCGCCATGATGAAACGTTCCACTAGGAATCCGATCGAGCAAAATAGCTATTTCATTCCACTGTCCATTTTCAAGCCTTAGCCGCACAATGCGATTATTAGGATCCCCCTCTTCATCATAAGTATAATAAGCGAAAGCTTCATTCGACTGCGCAAAATCAGGGGCGAGCACGAAGCCAAGCAAGCCCGCTTCAGCGGCAGAAGATAAATTTTTTGCCAAAATAACTCCCTGTCTTTCCCTTTCTCCAGCTCCGATCCGCATTATACTTCCAGTTCGCTCTGAAATGTAAAAGTCCTTTCCACTTTTAGCAATTGACCACGGAATTTGAAGCTCTTCAGCGATTACTTCAGGCTTAATTGCATTGTTACTAGCCTCTTCCTTCAAAGGTAGATTTCGTTCATCATTCGAACAGCCTGCTATTGCCGCCACCAGTGTAACGAACAATAATAAAGCACTGCGCCTCATTCCATCCCTCCTACCCCTACCAGCTTTAAAAAAGATCTAGTTCATTCATTCTTACTTCAGCACTTCTAGTATCGCCTTGGCAACACCGCTCTCCTCATTCGTTAGCGTAACAGCATCACATTGCGCTTTAATTTCGGCACTCGCATTCCCCATGGCCACAGCCCTGCCAACAATTTGGAACATCGATACATCATTATGATTATCACCAATCGCCATCGTTTCTTGTAAACTAATGCCGCTTTCTTTTACATATTTCTCAAGGGCATTCCCTTTTTGAGCGTCCTTTGCGGTTACTTCAAGATTTGACTTTGCCGATGTTGTAACTGCCAAGCTCGCTACTGTATGCAATTCTTTCTCTGCACTTCTCAGCTTATCTTCGACAAAGGAAAAAGCTAATAGCTTATAAACTTTGTGTTCCTCATCTTGAATAATAGCTTCATAATCGGAAATTTTCTTTACAAGCCCTTTTGTAACCCGGATTCTAGCTGCAGTCTCAACCTCTTTCGCATCCATTTCTGGATTAGCGCTTAGGACGATATCAACAATAACTGAAACTGCCTTCTCCTCATCAATCGTATACGATCCATTATTCGTATAAACTTCGAAATAAACATCATTTCGCTGCAAAATCTCAATGGCCGCTTTAACAGCAGTTTTATTTAATGGATTTTCTGCAATAATTTCCTTCTTTATATTGCGTACTTCTGCTCCATTCACACAAATCATCGGACAATCAATTCCAGTACCAGCTAGAACAAAATAGGCTTCCTGGTAAGAACGACCTGTTGCAATCACAACTTCTACCCCTTGTGATTGTGCCAGTTTAATCGCGGCAATGTTTTCCTCCGTTACTTTCTGTGCAGCCGTTAATAACGTACCATCCATATCAATCGCAATACATTTAATCATTATGTAGCACCTTCTCCTTATCGTTCTTACGTTTTACTTTAACGCTTTTTTTCAGACAATTCCACTTTAAGAAAGGAAAAGGACATCCCTGCTTTATGCAGCAATGCCCTTAATCACTATTTTTAAAACAACCCATTATGGTGGTCGTTTCTTTGATTGTGCATGTAGGATTCCAGATAAACTCGTTCAGATTCAGAAACATGCTTGTTATTTTCTTCAGGATCAAAATCCTCTAAGCCATGTTTTTTATTCCACCAATCAACAAATAGGCCAACCCCGAGCATAGATATACAGAAAATGAATAACCAAATCATGTTCATCACCTTTTCACTTTATTATACCATTTTTATCAAAAAATACCATTTATTTTTTAATTATTTGGGAAAAATAAGATTTTTTACTTGCATCTCTCGTTACGTTACGTTTTATGATAAGAGTAGAAGGAGGAGATGAAGATGGAAGCTAAATATTCGATTGGGGATTTTGCGAAAAAATCAAGTACGACAATTCGAGCATTGCGCTATTATGATGAAATCGGCTTGCTAAAGCCATCCTATATTACCGAATCAGGGCGAAGATATTATTCAGATACTGATTTCATTATCCTACAGAAAATCATCACCTTGAAATTTCTCGGCTATTCCCTGGAAAGTATTCATGAGTTTATTAACGAAAAAAATTGGAACTTGCAAGAATCCCTTTCTTTTTTAAGATTAGAAATGATCCAAAAAAAGCTCCATGTTGAGAATGTAATTCGTGCATTAGATCATGCCATCCATATGACTGATGGGGAAGAAAAAATGGACCCAGCTATTCTAATTTCAGTCATTCAAAGCATTCAATTAGAAAAGGAACATAAGGAATGGTTAAAGACATATTTATCTGAGGAAAGAGTAGAAGAATTATACAATATTCCTGAGGAAAAAATGGTTGAAATAAACAAAAGATCACATCAAATTCTTATGCAATTAAAACAGGTTTATGGAGCAGACCCTGCAAGTGAGTCCATTCAAGCATTGCTGCACGAATATATGGAGCTTGTAAAAACAGTTGCAGGAAACAATCTAGAAGCAGTAGTCGAACTTAGCGAGCGCATTGAAGATGTCGAACTTGACGATTCACTATTTTTCTCTCCGCTGGCAAAAGAGGAGGAAGAATGGTTTACTAAGGCGCTAGAAATTTATATGGAGAGAAATGAGTTGAAGCTCAAATGAATGAAGAACGAAAAAACAAGCAAAATTGGCGAAGCTTTTGGCAGCTAATCAAAGCGGCGAAGCCTCCGAAATGGATCATCTTTGCCGCGATTATACTCAGCTTATTTGAAACAACAGCAGGATTGATTGTCCCACTTTTTACGAAAAACCTCGTCGATCAGCTCGCAGCATCCGCCCTTGAGCTATCATTAATCGGCATGCTTGCTGCTGCCTTTATTATTCAAACGATTTCAGCAGGATTTTCATTTTATTTGATGACCTATATCGGTGAAGCCATTATCGCTTCGATTCGTAAACGACTATGGGAGCAAATTTTACACCTGCCGATTCCTTTCTTTGACAAAAATCAATCTGGAGAAACGATGAGTCGCGTCACACAGGATACGAATATCGTAAAAAATTTAATTACCCAGCATTTGATTACATTTGTCACAGGTCTCATATCGATTATCGGCTCAGTCGTCATCCTACTCATTATTGATTGGAAAATGACGCTCATCATGATAATTGCTGTACCGATTTCAATTCTGCTTATTATGCCACTCGGACAAAAAATGTATAAAATTTCATTGGCAACACAGGATGAAATGGCTGATTTTTCAGGTAATCTTGGACGTGTTCTCGCTGATATTCGCCTTGTCAAAGCTTATCATGCCGAACAAACAGAAAAAACTCGGGGAGAGAAAGGGATTGCCCATTTATTCCGCTACGGACTAAAAGAAGCAAAGGTTCAGGCTGTTATTTCACCATTTATGACGTTTGTGATGATGCTTGTGCTTGTTGTTTTGATCGGTTATGGCGGGGTACGTGTCGCCTCAGGTGATTTAACCGCTGGAGCACTTGTTGCGATCATTATTTATATGTTTCAAATCGTTGTTCCCTTTACACAGATGGCTTCCTTTTTCACTGCCTTTCAAAAAGCGATCGGAGCAACGGAAAGAATTCAAGCCATTCTTGAACTAGATAAAGAGCCTTCAACTAAATCACATAGTGTTGATAACCCTGCACAGGCAATTAAATTTGAGAACATCTCTTTTTCCTATAAGGAAAAGCCGATCATTTCCGGGTTGAATTTAACGATTCCAGCAGGAAAAACAACGGCCTTCGTCGGTCCAAGTGGCAGTGGTAAAACAACCTTATTTGCTTTATTAGAACGCTTTTACGAACCACAAGCTGGAAAAATCAAGCTTGGCGAGACAAATATTGCTGATTTTAATCTCCGTTCATGGCGCAGCCAAATTGGTTATGTATCTCAAGAAAGCCCGCTCATGTCAGGGACGATTAAAGACAATATCAAATACGGAATTGAACGAGACGTTTCAGATGAAGAAATCGAGCAAGCTGCAAAACTTGCAAACGCAGAGCCATTCATACGAGAGCTGCCTGAAGGTTATCAAACTGAGGTTGGCGAGCGAGGAATGAAGCTATCCGGTGGACAGCGGCAACGAGTCGCGATTGCTAGAGCACTCATCCGCAATCCGCAAATTCTTCTTCTCGATGAAGCAACTTCAAATCTTGATAGTACATCAGAGCTTATTGTGCAAAACGCGCTGAAGCAACTGATGACAGGAAGAACAACATTAGTCATTGCCCATCGGCTTTCAACGATTGTTGACGCTGACCAAATTGCTGTCATTGATGATGGGAAAATGACCGGAATTGGCAAACATCACGAACTGCTTCAGCATCATCCACTTTATCGCGAATTAGCGGAGCAACAATTCGAGCTTGAGAAGTAGAAGTCCAGGATAGTGTTCGTTTTCTACAGGATAGGGCGAATGATGCTCTAATGGAGGCGATAGGAGCTTCTTTTTCTACAAGACAGCTAAAATGGTGCTCTACTGGACGGGATAGGAGCTTCTTTTTCTTCGGAACAGCTAGAATGATGCTCTAATGGAGGCGATAGGAGCTTCTTTTCCAACAGCACTGGGAGAATGATGCTCTAATAGATTGGAAGCTTCTGCATGAATTCCCGAACGGTGGCAATAATAGAAAAAAATCAAGAACAGTGACACGCAAAACTCGATTATCTCATTTCAATGAAAAAGAAGGGGGCTGTCTAAAAAGTCCAATTTAGAGTAAATACACTAAAATTCAAAACCAAAGAATGTTGATTTTACGGCATTCTTTGGTTTTAATTTTTTAATTTTCAAGCTGAAATATTACTTTTCGGACAGCCCCTTTTTGTTTAGGAGAAATCCATCACAAAAAAGACAGCGCCTTAGATTAAATAAGGATTCCTCCTAAAATAAACAATATTCCTACATCTTCACTATTTCCGGAAGCCCCTGGAATCCTTCCTGATAAATCCTGCTAATAATTGCTTCAATGGCAGGCTCTTCAACGGTTAAATCTTTAATGTTATGAGTCGTTGTGATTTGGGCAATTAATTCAGAGGCCGATGCTTCATTGCGGTTAAAGCGAATCCAGAATCGATTTCCTTCCTCTTTAAAAACTTCCCCACCTGCCAGATTGAGCTGAGTTTGAGATTCCTCTAAATCAACGATTAACGTGCGGATTTTCCCGAATTTCTCCTTTACTGTTGCAATTTCGCCGTCATAAACTTTGATCCCGTGATCAATAAGCACCATCCGTTCACAAAGCTTTTCAATATCCTCCATATCATGTGTTGTCAAAATAACGGTTATTTTTCGCTCACGATTAATTTCCTTAATGAAGGTTCGCATTTTTTCCTTTGCAACAACGTCAAGGCCAATCGTCGGTTCATCAAGGAATAGAATCGGTGGATCATGTAATAATGAGGCCGCAATATCGGCTCTCATTCTTTGACCGAGCGATAGCTGTCTAACAGGCGTGTTCATAAATTCATCAAGTCCAAGAATATCGGTAAATGTCGCCATATTTTTTCGATAACGATCATCTGAAACCCGGTAAATCGCTTTTAATAGCTCAAATGATTCAATCGTTGGCAGATCCCACCATAGCTGTGACCGTTGCCCGAAAACGACGCCGATATTCTTTGCATTTTCTTGGCGATTTTCATATGGAATGAGCCCATTTACTTGGACCTTTCCCGAACTTGGAACGAGAATTCCCGTAAGCATTTTAATTGTTGTTGATTTTCCAGCTCCGTTGGGACCGATATAACCGACAATTTCCCCTTCAGAAATAGAAAAACTAATATCTTTAACCGCTTCTTTCTTTATATAATCACGCTTGACTAAGCTTCTTAATGCACCCATCATGCCTGTTTCTCTTTTTGTAATGAGGAACTCTTTATGTAAATTTTCTACTTCAATAATCGGCATTCTCCATTCCCTCCCAAACTATGAACCTGTACTTTTATAGCGGCTTAACCCGAACATCCAAATGAAATAAGCAATAATAAAAAACAGCAAGCCTACTAATGGAGAAAAATAACCGATATAAGCTGGAAAAAAGATTGCTTCTTTTTCTAAAATCACGACGGCGGGAAAGTAATTGACAAAGGCAAACGGAATAACGAAGGCCGTGAACCATTGGATTGCCTTCGGATAAATCACTAACGGATAGTTAATCAAGTTTCGCGCTGGATACATGACCACCCAATAAAACCGTTCTGATTTTGTCGTCCAGAAGGCAATCGCAGAAATGATCACGAGGAGTCCCCCTTGAATAAGGATGCCGCCAACAACAGAAGCAAGCAAAAATATACTTTTTCCTAAAGTCCACTGAATATCTAATTCAAAGCTTACCCAAGTAAAGATCGCAATGCTGAAAATAAATTGCCCAAATGATGCAACATCAAACTTCATCGCCATAAAATGAAAAAATGGATTAATCGGCCGGACAAGAAAGCGGTCAAATGTACCATTCAAAATATATGTATCAAGGCTACGAAAGTGGAAAAATAAAATGATGCAAAAACCCCAGGAAAGAATGGCAATCGCATAAAGAAATAACATCTCATAGAAATTCCACGAACCGAGTACTTGGAATTGATACATCATCACCCACATCGTGACTGCTGTCCCTGTGTAAGCAGTAATCATCCCGACAATTCGCATCACAAAAGCAAAGCGATATTGCAGCTGTGCTCTTATCCCTGCTCCGACTAGCTTAAAATAAAGATTAATGTATTTCATAACAGCCATTATTTAACCCCCTTGCACGACGACCTTTTGTGAGGCTCGGTGCCAAACAAATCGTAAAATGAAATAGCAAACGAATAACCAAAACAACTGGAGACCAATTGAAAAGAGAATCTCATACCCTGCTATTTCACCAATAAAGATCGCATTCGGAATATAATAGATTCCTTGAAAGGGCAAATAAACAGCTATCTGTACAAGCCATTCCGGGAAAAACCAGAGTGGAATGACAGAACCAGAAAGCAAGGATATCGCAAAATAAAAAATATCTTCAATTCCACCCGTTTCAACAAGAAAAAAAGATAGCAGACCGAAAGACATTTCAATACAATAGCGAATCAAAAAGCCGATAAATCCAGCAAGTATAAAGTAAATCCATGTGAGAATATCAGCCGGCAGCGCTAAATCCATAAAGAAGAATAAAACTGTATAAATCGGCAATAGGGCTGTAATGATATAGAAGGCGACACTGCCAAAATCAGCAAATAAATATCGGAGTGGCACATCAAATGGACGCATGAGCTCATGAGCAATATCCCCTGTTCTAACCTTTTCTTGAATTTCCCATAAAGGTGTTCCCGCTCCATTTACTCCTGTTAAAAATTGGCTGACAACAATATATGTCAGCATTGAATCAAAGCTGACACCTCCTGCTTCCGCTCTTCCAGCATAGAGGGCTGTCCAAATTGAGCCCCACATTAAGAGGAAAATAAGATTCGAACCCAGTCTTGACCATACGTCAAAACGATAAACTGCCGAACGAAGAAAGGCTTTTCTAGTAAATGTCCAATAAATCTGAAGCTTCGGCATTTTAACACACCTACTTCTTTTTTTGACTATTTCATATTTTAACATAATTTTACTTTATTTACATAGTTGAGGTTCGTTTCTCTCTTTTCTCTCATATGCGGATTGTGCTGACAGGTACAGATGAAAAGCAGCAGCTTTTATTAAAAATAAAAATAGACCTCACAAAAAGTCAATTTTCATCAACTCGTTTAGAAAGGTCCTTCTTCGGAAAAAAATACTATTCGTGCAACTTTTTCACTCAAGGTCTTCATAAGTTGCTTCTTTCTTAAGCATTCATGCATTTTTTGAAAATTCGCTTCACTATATGTGCTTCCTTGGAACTCTTTCCTTCATAAGCGGCTGAAAGATTTAGAAGCATTGGAAATTGCGGATTCTACGAAGATCGGTACCGTAGAAGGTCCAGCGGAAGTTCCGCCAGCGCCAACCAGCAACGGAGGTCCTGCCTACAAATGTTGGGTAGAACCAGAAACTATGTCCATTGTTGAGCCAAACAAATGTAAAGCGAAATAGGCAGCCTCTAATTGCCCCAGGATCAACTGCGAATGGAGAAATACCTTGCTGCAATTGAGGTGTGAAGGATGGCGGTGGTGAACTTGGCGGTCCTTCTTGTTGCTGTCCCCCGCCTGGCAGTGAACCCGGGGGAGGACTAGGTGGAAATCCCGGGCCAGGAAAACCTGAAGGTGGTAGGCCAGGGAGTCCAGATGTACCCCCTCCTCCTGCTCCTCCAGGAAAAATTCGGTCGTCTACAAATGGATTTTGATTATTATTAAAAGGATATGAATAGGGGTAATGTCGAAAATTCATCGATTCGATCTCCTCTCGTCATGCATTCCTTTTAATATATGCATTCGCCTAGTTAAATGTTATTAACTATTTAGCAAGCTCTTCGATTTCCATTCTAATCCCCTTTTTCAATCCATCCACGACATTAAAATCCATTGCACCGATATAGATTTTTTCAAGACTATCACGATAGCTCTTTGCCTTTGCTAAACTGGCAGTCCCAGCTTTCATTTTCCCTTTGTATTGCTCACTAATTTCCCTAATTTGCTCAGCAAAAATTTCATCTGTCCCTGGCATAACGGCAATTTCATACATATCAATTATTTCATCACCCGCTCTATCAGGAAAATACTCATGCGGCGCCGTACTATCAAATAAAGCAACACCTAACTCGCGGAAAATAATCATATCCAGACTACTCGGGTCAAATCCGCAATGATAAACTTCAATATCTAAGCCACATTTTTCACCCTCTGCTGCGATCTTTTTCAGCATTGATGATTTACCGGTTCCAGCTCTTCCCTTAATAAAATAACGTTTTTGAACATCTTCCGTTAAGTTTTGAATGAAATTTACAGCTCCATTTGGCGTCGCTCCCCCTAGAAAACGATGCCGAATATCCGACTTCTTATTTAATTTCAGATTTCTAAATAACTCCTGATTAAGCTTATCGATAAATTGGTCAACTTTGCTAAAATCCATATTTTCGATATAAATTTCTTCCCATTTATCATGGAATGAAAGAGCTTCTGCAAAATTCGCATAGGCTTCTGCGAATGATTGGCTAATAAGCTCGTTTAAATGGAGGATCTCCTCCTTTTTACTTGCTAAAGCTTTCGAATCCCAGCCTGATCCAAGATTAATATATTCCTCAATGACACCAGGAGCTTTCGGCTCAATCACATGAGGTGTCGTTCCATCTACAATACCAACTCTCAGCTTAGGAATGATGACGCCATCAATCGAATGATTATCTGATGTGCAATGAATATATTCTAAATTAAAGCCTTTATCCGCCCACTCCTGGCCAATTGACTTCATCAATGATGATTTTCCTGTTCCAGGTCCGCCTTTTAGGATAAACAGCCGTTCTAATCCTTGTAAGTTAGACTCAAATAAACTGTAGAAGCCACGGGCTGTATTTCCACCGGCATAGTAGTTTCTTATCTTTCCAGCCACTCTTCGTACACGTCCTTCCTCATTTAGTTTCATCTTTACCTTATGCAGGAATAAATGAATGGGTGAACGCCTAACTATGCGCTAAAAACAAGAATCTGAAAACAGCTTTTATCCCTGCAAATCACAAATACCATACAAGCTGCTATGCGTCCTTAGTTATATCCACGATTTGTGCTTGGATAACATCCTTTAAATCGGCCACGCTAATTTCAAGCTGCATCCCAATTTTGCCACCGCTCACGATTATTGTTTCCAAATTTGCTGCTTGCTGTTCGATAAAAGTTGAATATAACTTCTTCATTCCAATCGGAGAACAACCGCCACGAATATACCCTGTTAAGCTTTGAATATCTTTAACATGGATCATTTCGATTTTCTTTTCACCTGCCACTTTTGCAGCTTTTTTTAGATCCAACTCTGCTTCGACAGGGACAATAAAGACATAAATTTGTTTGCTATTTCCTTGTGCCACAAGTGTTTTATACACAAGATTCGGATTTTTATCGATTTTCTGTGCAACCGAGGCACCATCAATTTTCCCATCGAGACTATCATATGTAATTAAATTGTATGGAATCTTTTTCGCATCAAGAATGCGCATTGCATTTGTTTTTCCTTGTGCCATTATCGATACCCCTTTTGAAAAATTTTCATTCATTTTACCTTTTTTCAACGGCTCTTCGTACTAGACTTTATTATACTTATATTATAAGAAAACCCAGAATCTCTTCTGGGTCTCGCTGTCCAATTTGCCTACTATCAAGTTATGATTAAGCTTTCTTCGCAAATGTGCTTGGCATAACAACAGCGATGACTTCACCAGTTGCACAAACCATTTCATTAGCAAACACTTCCACAGCGACTTTCCACTTCTTCGGGTGAATTTCAGTAACAGTTCCAACCGCCTTTAGAGGAACATCCTGTGGTGTTGGCTTTAGGAAATCAACCTTTAAGGAAGCGGTTACAAAACGTGGGGGTTCTGTCCTTCCGTCAAGCTCATGACCATTTTTGCGATGAAGTGCTAATGATGCGGAGCCTGTTCCATGGCAGTCGATTAATGAAGCAATGACGCCCCCGTACACAAATCCTGGAATTGCGATATGCTGCGCTGATGGCTCGTATATCGTTACTGTTTGTTCTCCTTGCCAACTCGTGCGAAAGTGATGACCTGCTTCATTCAAACGACCACATCCGTAGCACCATGCGAAATCATCTGGATATAAATCCTGTACTGCTTGTATTTTGTTCTCTTCCAATTGCTCCCCCTCCCTTTCCAGAATAGTATAACATATCAGAATCTATCTTCACCTTTAAAAAGAAAGCTCCCGCAAGCTGATCTATCCACCGAAAAGAGGAAGCATTAATAAAACTTATTGCTTTACTTCATTTCTCTTACCCTTTCATCGACATTATAATTATTTCCCAAAAAAATTAATTTTTAAATAGGAAAATTCTTTTAATTGCTAAATTTAGCTTTTGACAATTTTAAACCCGCAAAGGTATTATAATAAAATAATAAAGGGAGGTTTTATGATGGCGAACATCAATAAACAGAAAATTGTGGATAGCGTCCCGCAAAAAGGCTTTTTCGGGCATCCGAAAGGATTATTCACTCTTTTCTTCACGGAATTTTGGGAACGTTTCTCCTATTATGGCATGAGAGCTATCCTCGTTTACTATATGTATTATGAAGTTTCAAAAGGTGGATTAGGTCTTGATGAATCAACTGCTCTTGCTATTATGTCAATCTACGGATCATTAGTGTATATGTCCGGAATTATTGGTGGCTGGTTCGCTGATAGAGTATTTGGAACATCGAAAGCTGTTTTTTACGGTGGAATTTTAATTATGCTCGGTCATATCTCGTTAGCAATACCAGGAAACATTACATTATTCTTTATTTCAATGGTGTTAATCGTATTAGGTACTGGATTATTGAAGCCAAATGTTTCAAGCGTTGTTGGGGAGATTTATAGCGAGGAGGATACTCGCCGTGATTCAGGATTCAGTATTTTCTATATGGGAATTAACCTTGGAGGATTTCTTTCTCCATTAATTGTCGGCAGGGTAATGGATACAAGCTTCCACTTAGGTTTTGGTATTGCTGCTGTCGGAATGTTTTTAGGGTTAATGGTCTTTATTTTTACAAAAAAGAAAAATCTCGGCCTTGCAGGGGCCATTGTCCACAATCCATTGACACTGGATGAGAAGAAAAAAGTATTTACGAGATTTGGTTTAGCTACCATTGTCATTGCGATCATTATTGCCATTGCGATTCCTACAGGATATTTAACAATTAATAGCTTTATTGCGTTAGTAGGAATTTTCGGTCTAGTGATTCCGACAGTTTATTTCGTTGTCATGTACCGCAGCCCGGAAACGACTGCTGTCGAGCGTTCACGAATTATTGCTTATATTCCACTTTTCATTGCATCTGTCATGTTCTGGGCGATTCAAGAGCAAGGTTCAACCATCCTTGCAAATTATGCTGATAAGCGAACACAGCTAGATTTCGCAGGCATTCATATTTCACCTGCATGGTTTCAATCATTAAATCCGTTATTTATAATCATTTTTGCACCTGTATTCGCTTGGCTATGGATGAAGCTAGGAAAGCGCCAGCCAACGATTCCGCAAAAGTTCTCATTAGGTCTACTATTCGCTGGTCTTTCATTCCTAGTTATCTTGTTACCAGCATACTTTGGCGGAGCCGATTCATTAGTAAGCCCATTATGGCTCGTTCTGAGCTATTTCATTGTCGTATTAGGTGAACTTTGCTTATCACCAGTTGGACTATCAGCAACGACTAAATTAGCACCTGCTGCTTTTTCAGCCCAAACGATGAGTTTATGGTTTCTATCGAATGCTGCAGCACAAGCCATTAACGCACAAGTTGTAAAATTCTACTCACCTGCGACTGAAATGGTTTACTTTGGCGTCATCGGTGGAGCATCAATCGTACTTTCCATCCTCCTTTTCATATTAGCGCCCAAAATCCAAGGTTTTATGAAAGGTATTCGCTAATGTCAAATACGCAGTATAAGGGAAAAAGGGGTTGTCCATCGTCAAATCGACTTTGGACAACCCCTTCTTGAATAAGAGCAAATATTATTTTGTATAGTTTATATACCAGCTAATGAAATTATCAACAACGGTATTTAAGAAAGCGATTGTTGGTTCATGAGTAAGATTGCCTTCCGCATCCATTTTTTCATGAACTTGGCCAACGTATACTTCATTTCCAGGTAGAAGTGGTGATGAAATGCCTGGTGAGAATAAAATATCACGTAAATGCCCTTGAGCCTTAACGGTTCCTAAATTACCCATAGAAGCACCCATTATCCATGAAGGTTTGCCATTCATTACTTTATCAACGCGAGACAACCAATCAAGTGCATTTTTTAAAACGCCTGGGATTGAAGCATTGTATTCAGGGACAAGCCAAAGAACAGCATCAGCTTCTGCTACCTTCTTTTTAAAATCAACAACTATTTTATCAGGGTTTTCTTCAATATCCTGATTATAAAATGGCAGATCCTTAATATCAATAACTTCAATATCAAGCTTCTCTTTATATGTTTTTTGCAAATACTTCGCAAGCTTCATATTATATGAATCTTGACGATTGCTACCAACGATTGCTGCAACTTTCATCTGTAATACCTCCCAGAACTTTTTAACATTATTATTCTATATCTTTCTATCCAATTTTGAAAATGATTTGCTTTATCAATTAGACAAGCACAAAGTACCTTCTAAAAAAAGAAAAGGCTTTACCAATAGGTTAGCCTTTTTCATTCAATATAATTAAAAATTTCTCCCCTGATTGAAGTTTCACTTTATATAATGTATCCCATCTTTTTCGCTTCGAAGGTTAGCTCATCTCTAAATTTCGGATGGGCGATGTGGATAAGTTCCTTTGTACGCTCACGAACGGTTTTTCCTCTTAGCTTTGCAATGCCATACTCTGTTACGACATAATCAATATCATTTTTCGAAGTTGAAACGGGAGAGCCAGATTTTAAAATCGGAACTATTTTTGTAATCGTATCGTTTTTCGTCGTAGAATTCAGACAGAGAATCCCTCTTCCACCTTCTGTTAAACGTGAAGCTACTTGAAAATCAGCTTGTCCCCCTGTTGAAGACCAGTAAGTATCGCCAATCATTTCTGAATTCGCCTGCCCTAGGAAATCAACCTCCACTGTCGCATTAACAGTCACGAGATTTTTCATAGAAGCCAGTTCATAAATATGATTCGTTTTATTTACAGGCATCATATAAACATCTCTGTTTTCATGGAGAAAATCATAAAGTTTTTGTGAGCCGTACGCAAATGTCGCCGTCATTTTCCCTTTTTGAAAAGGATTGTTTTCATTTGTAACAGCCCCATTATGAAATAGTTCAATAATTTTCTCGGGGATCATTTCCGTATGAATACTTAAATGTCGATGGCCACCTAAATTATCCATAATCGCATTCGGAATAGAACCGAACCCAATTTGAAGTGTGTCGCCATTTTTTATTAATTGAGCAATATACTCGCCAATTCGCCTATCTTTATCAGATATTCTAGCTTCCTTCGCCTCTAAAAACGATTCGTGATGCTCCGTGAACGCGCTTACTTGAGAAATATGGATTTGATTTTCCCCAAATGTTCGCGGCATATATTCGTTTACTTCTAGTAAAACCGTTTTTGCTGACGGGATAAGGGCAGCAGTATGATCACAATTTGTCCCTAACGAAAAGTATCCATGTTCATCCATCGGAGAAACGGTTGCCATTACAACTAAATCCTTTGTTATTTCGTGTAAGATTTTCGGTATATCCGAAAAATGATTTGGCAATAAATCAATTTTGCCTTCTTTAAATGCCTTTCGCTCAGCAGCTCCTAAAAACATGCTTATTATTTTTAACTTTTCCGGCGCCACCTCGATGACATCACGTAAAGTGAACATTTGAAACAACCGGTTCCCACGTAACCCTTCATATGACTCCAGCTTTTTCATTAATAAATGCGGTTCACCATTTAGAATAGGAGTAACAATATCCACTTCTTCTTTTATCAGTCCAATTACCTCATCTGCCGATCGAAGCTTTTCCTCGTATTGCTTTGAAAAACTCAATTGCATTTCCCCCTTGATGTGTTTTATTTCGGAATTTGCTAATTTGTTATACTCACTTCTTCACATGTCACACCTATTGTATAACAGATTAACATTGAATAGTAATTGGAAATTAATAATTTTTGTTATATTGAAAAAGTAATGAGGTTAAAACAAATAGGCTGGCACAATCTGTCCATTTCTACCTTTTGTCGTGACTGCCTGTGAGAGTGAATTCAATATCGCTTCTTCTGCCGCTTCTGCTGCGGCGGTGAAAAGCTGATTCATAATCGGATGATCTTCCCTTAACTGCTTTCTTGTTTCTACAATCTCCTCTGTAAAATGCGGAATTTTCTCGGCGGTTGAAAAGGCAATCACGATATCACCGCTCCCATGACTAAAGTGACTTCCCGTTCTGCCAAGTCCAATCCCACAGCGCTTTGCCACTCTTTGTAATTGCCTGCTACTAAGCGGTGCATCTGTTGCCAAAATAAGAATGATCGAACCATCTGTTGCTTTCGTTACCGATAGATTATTTTCCGCTAATCCATATTTTTCAATAAGAAATTCATCCTTTTCTCCAAAATTACTTAAAACTAAACAGCCGATCGTATATGTATGTTTACGATCTTCAGCTTGCACAATTCGGGATGATGAGCCAATTCCGCCTTTATACCCGAAGCAAACCATCCCTTTTCCTGCACCGACAGCCCCTTCGATCGCTTCATTAGCTGATGCCTCATTAATCGCTTGGATCGCATGCTCAGGCCTAACAGGCAGGTGGCGAATCGAATTTAATTTCCCATCATTGCATTCCCCGACAACGATATTAATCGTTCCTGTTGTATCGCCTATTTCAGGACTCTCCTCAAGCATATAGCGCAATGTTCCTTCCGTAACAGCCGGAACACCAAATGTATTTGTCAGCATAATCGGGGATTCAAGCAGCCCTAGTTCATTAACTTGGACAAGCCCGGTTGTTTTTCCGAAGCCGTTTATTACATAGCTGGCAGCTGTAACTTTTTCTTTAAAAAGATTACCACCATGCGGCAATATCGCTGTTACTCCTGTGCAAGCATAATCTTCGCTATTTTCCAATGGATAATCGAGTGTCACATGACCGACCTTGACACCATCTACATCTGTAATGCAATTTTTCCTTCCAACAGGGAGCTTACCAACTATTATTCCTCTTTCCCTAACCTTCTTCGGCGTTTGCATCGTAATCTCTCCTCCACGTCATTTTAATCAAAATTTTACCATATAATTAGCTCTAACTAATATCAATAGGACAAGGATTCAGAAAAATAGCTGAGAAACAGAACAGCAATCTGTCCACACCATCGAGTCGTAATCTGTAGCATTTTTTCCTAATAGACATGCTAAAATGTAGATATGATGAGTACGGAGGATATTATATGCTTTTACCTTCATTAGCTGAGAAAATTGTTAAAGAGGTTCGTAAATTAATTGATGAGGACATTATCATCGTTGATATGAGTGGAATAATTATTGCCAGCACTGACCCAAACCGATTGGAAAAGTTTCACGAAGGGGCACTGTTAGCCATTAAAGAAAGGAAAAATTTCATCATTACAAACGAAATGGAAAAAGCATTAAAAGGAGTAAAAGCAGGGATTAATTTGCCTGTCTTTTTTCAAAAGAAAGCGGTTGGGGTTATCGGGATAACAGGAGAACCGAAGAAGGTTTCTCCTTATGGTGAACTGTTAAAAAAGATGACCGAATTGCTTATTCAAGAAAATTATTATATTGAACAAATGGAATGGAATTCGCGAGTGCTTGAAGCCTTTGTCTTTGATTGGCTTCAGAATAAAGATTGGTCAACTGAATTTTATGACCGTGCCGCTTTACTTGAAATTGACATCCAATTGGATCGTCAAGTTGTACTCGGCAGCTTTGACAGCTTATCACCGATAACAGAAAGAACAATATGGGATCAGCTGCAGCAAAGAAATCGCTCCGAACAGAGAAATATTTATATTCGTTGGGGAAATGACCGTTTTTTAATTTTATATCCTAGACAGGAAAAGAACACTATCTTACATTCTTTACAAAAAACGAAAACCCAAATGGAAACAGATTTCAACGTAAAGGTCTCTTTCGGCGTGGGAAAGTGTGTACAGGCAAGACAAGTAAAGGAATCCTTCCTTCAAGCAGAACGAGCACTCTCAGTCGCAAGAAAAACATCTTCAATTCTCTTTGATGATGACTTGAAATTAGAAATGCTGTTACAGGAAGTAAAGGAGGAAACAAGGAAGGATTTTGTCAAACGAACAATTGGATTATTGCTTTCAGAGGATGCGCTTCTTGAAACTCTTCATATGTTTATTGCAGAAAATCAATCGCTGAAAAGCACATCAGATATGCTACATATTCATGTGAATACCCTTCATTACAGACTGAAAAAAATTGAAGAGCTCACTTCTCTCAATCCACGGCAATTTCAACACTTAGTCATTCTCTATCTTGGACTACTTTCATTAGATGAATATACAAAAAACGAAGATTAATATCCTTTTTCTTTGTATACTCCTCTATGGTGATATTCTGAATATTCCCTTATTATTAAGCTGTATAGCCAATTTATCCCGTATTAACGGGCTGTAAGACCCCCACTGATTGAAGTTTTACTTTATGAGAATCCTATTGGGCTTGTATTCATAAAGGGCTCAGAGGGGGAAAGCGCATATTAAGGGAATAGGAGGATTTTACATGATTGTAAATGAAGCACGGCAAACATTCATAAATATTGTCGGTCTTGAAAACTTTGATGACTCTAAAAC
>JAEWDX010000049.1 GCA_023389895.1 Bacillota bacterium | reverse complement strand
TGGAAAATGTTGTATAGCCAATATCCTCTTTTTCAGCAGGAACGGATGGCTGATTACCATTGTTACCAGGAGAGGAAGGCTCATCATCATCACTACCATCCTCGCCACCAGGCTTAGTCGGCTTGTTTTTCGTGTCTGACATATTATAGAGCGGTGTTTGTCCGCTTAAAAGACGGTTGTAAGCTGCTAGAGTATAGCCAACTTGAACTGTCGCCATACCATCTGCTTTTGTTTGGCTTTGAACATGTTTAAAGCCACCGTCACCAGAGCTAAATGTCATAATATTAGCAATCACTTTATCGAATCGTTTATCTTTATTTGCATCAATGCCTAAGCTAGCAAGTGCTGTTATAACTTGGGCAGCGCTTTCAGCAGCTTCTGGGCTGCCCGCTGTCGAAATATAGCCACCTTTAGCGGTTTGGATAGCTACTAATTGAGCGATTGAGCGATCAGTTACAGCCTTTACTTGTGGATTACTTTGATATGGTGCTAATGCTTGAAGTACCATCCCTATCATATCAGAATCAGGATCAGTACCGCTCCATGCAAATCCGCCACCATTTTTTATTTCCTTTGATAAAATATTTTGAATTAGTTTATCACGTGTTGTTGTCGCAGTTTTAGGTAATTCAAATCCCCAAGTATCCAGTGCAATTAATGAAAAGATAGACGAGTTGACACCAGGGCTTGTAGCAAAACTCAAATCTGATAACTTTTCAACTAGATTATAGCCAGCTACATCTCTCGGATCTTTCCCAATTGCTGTGAGAGCGATTATAACTCGAGCCCAGTCTGTTGCTTGAGTGCCTATTTCCCCATTTGTTGCTTTTACATGATTAACGAGATTGCGATAATATTTATCATAATAAGTTGCATATTTTGCAGTATGATCACCACGAGCTAATGTTAAAATAGTCCATTCAGAGCCATAAACGGGCTCATATGAACCTGACGTCAAGTAGTTCGCAACAGCATTGTATATTTCAACTGTTGTCGGTTGTAGTTCAACTAAGCGCTTTTGTAAAGCTTCTAGTTGGGTATAATTTGTTACCCTGCTTTGATGTGCAGGTAATAGCTTATCATAAGCTTGCTGTGCTTCAAGAACTTTTAATTGGTCTGCCCAAGTAAGTGCCTCTACAGTAGGAAGTGCATTAATTTTTTCGATAACTTGTTTAATATCATCCTCTGCATTAATCATTTTCTCCTTTTCAAGGAGGTCGTTATAGTTTGATACTCCTTTGGAGGCACCAGGTATATTGTTTGGATTAGCTAACTTTTTCAAAGCGTCTTTTGCAGTTTTTAATTGTTCTTCTGCTAATGGGCTATTTATATCAATAGCATCAATTAACAGTTCAACATATCGAACTTCTTTTGCAAAAAGGTCTTCCTTATTGGCTACTTTTTTTTGTTCTGCTGTTGGTATAGCAGCATATTTTTTTCTTGCATGATCGAGTTGCTCTTTTATGGCTGAATCAATTGTTAAATCTTCTATTTTAGGAAGCGCATCGATAACAAGAAATACATATTTAACTTGTTTGGCTGCAAGTTCTTGATTAAATACTAGTATATCTGCTGGATCTGTTATTTTTTTTAGATCTCGATAACCAGATGTTTTAATCAGGGAATTATATCTTTCACGAACTGCATCTAACTTCTTATCCAATTCATCACTTAAAAAGTTTAAATCTTCAGGTGCAGGTAAAGCGTTGCTAGGGTCTTGCATATAATATCTAAAATAGGCAATTTCTTTTTCTAGTAACTGAAAAAAATAAGGTAGTTTATTATCGGATATTAAAAGAGTACGAGCCGGAGCTTTTACTTTACTATCTAGTACTCGTGCTTGCTGTAATAGCTGATAGGTTGCTTCATCGGCTCTTTCGATTGTAGGTAGGGCGATAATAAAATCTATTGCCTCCCGTGCTTCGGGTGAAATAACATATACAATAATTGTTTTAGATCCACCATCTAATTGGGCGGTAATGACTGTCTCTCCGATTGCCTGAGCTATTACGCTCCCATTTGTGTCAACTGTTGCAATTCCAGAGTTGCTTGAAGACCATGTAACTGTGGCACTATCATCTGTTGTTGCGTTAGTGGCAGTAAGTTGAAATGTTTCTCCTACTAATAATAGTAAAGGTTCCTCAGTGTTTAGCTGAATATCGCTAATTGCAACGGGCGCATTCTCTACTAATGGAGCTAGTTCCGCTGCATCTTCTAATGGTATAAGATCATCTATTTCAGCTTCTTCATCTGTATGCAGTGCTTTTTCCTGTTCTGTTAAATCCTCTACATCTATTTCATTCTTAGACTCTGTAGCATTATCCTGCTCTTCTGAATCATCGGGTTCAATATCATTGATGTTTGGAGTAGGATCGAGTAAACCCCCTTCAAAATGCTGTGCCTTAATTGTAGTGACTGGAGAAAATAGCGATACGATTAAAATAAAAATAACTGCTATATGTAGCTGTTTTTTCCATATAGTCATATAAACACTCACTTCCTTTATAAATAATTAAATACTGACAAGCTGAATTAATTCATCTTGTCAGTATCCATTTATCTAGCTATTGTACTTTTACTTCAAGTGGCTCACTTGCTGAACTACCGAATAAAGCATTAGCAGAGGCTGTAATGGTAATAGTACCTGCTTGTGCTTGAC
>JAEWDX010000393.1 GCA_023389895.1 Bacillota bacterium | reverse complement strand
AGATAATCGTCCTATCTATCTTCTTTTTACACATTCTCATTGGGATCATATTATTGGATATGGTGTTTTTCCAGAAGCAACTGTTATTGCAAGAGATGTTTTTAAAGATAGAGAGGATAAGGAAAATATTTTACAACAGTTGAAAGACTTTGACGTAAAACATTATATCTCTCGAGACTATCCGATTATCTATCCGCATGTAGATATTGTGGTGTATAAAGAAGGACAAGTATTAGAATTTGGCAATACTTCTTTAACATTTTATAAAGCTAATGGACACTGTGATGATGGTTTATTTATCGTCGTAGAACCTTTAGGATTATGGATCGCGGGTGATTACTTTTCTGACGTAGAAAATCCGTCTATTCAAAGTAACGAGGCATTTGTGGAAACACTTGAAAAAACTGAGTCTATATTAGAAAATCACGATATCCGTTTCCTTATCACTGGTCATGGTCAAATGGCAGACAGCAAAGAAGAAATATTAAAACGGAAGCTAGAATCTTTAAATTATATTGAAGAAACGAAGACCCAATAATATTCAATTCTTGCTTCGACTATTAAACCTTTAGGAAACATATTTTTTTATGGTTACGTTTGCGAGTAATTAATTTTATTTTTAATGATAATTTCCACATTACCTAATCATATGAAGCAACAGTACTAGAGTCAGCACACACTACGGTTAGAAAGATTAACATCTTGAGACAGGGAACCCCATTACTAAGCCGCAATCCCACTGGTTACTTTTTTACCGTATAACCTCGTTCTAATAAAAATATAGCTACTTTAGCAGCTGTGTTATACCTGACACCAACAATCTAGCAGCTCTTGTTTTGGAAAAATATTTGCATCCTTAATCTATTTATATGTTTAGAACCGTTCTTATATTGATTTCAACATTAGTTCTAGATGGATTTAAATTTTTAATTAATTTTTATACCAAAAGCTACATATGATGTAGTAGCTAATAATTTATAAAATCCTGTGTTTGTATGCAGGATTTTTTTCTATTTCACATTTGATAAAATTGACCCAAAAACAAAAATAATTTATAGAAATATTCCAGAACGTACAGCTAATCTCTCGTTATTTCGATCTAATTTTCAAGGTCATACAACATTGTAAACATTCCCACATTAAGTATAAAATAGATGGGTTTTATATGGTATAATTTCAAATGTTGCTTTAGCAAATATGAATAAGGGAGAGAAAAGATATGATGAAAAAGATAATGAAACGAACGAGTGCTGCGTTGCTTGGCGCTTCATTAATGCTGACTGCGGTTATGCCAGCGGTTCATGCAGAGGAGCAATCACCACCCCTAGTACCTTTAATTAGTGATTGGGCTATTGAAACATTAAACGAGGGTGAAAAATACGGGATTTATCCAACTGATTGGTATTATAAGGGCTTCCTTCAAGAAATTCCGGTGGAGAAGGTAAATGAACTACTGGCATTAACAGAAAAGAAAATTGCCTCTTTGGGCTTAAAAGAAAATAAACAGTATAAGCCAGTCAGTGTGAAAAATGATAACACACGCGGTGATATTGTGAATCGCTTGTATAATATCGTGGCACGCTATGATTTACCTGTTGGCACAGATGCCGTTCAATTTATGAAAGAGCATAACATATTACAAGGCTCTAAAAGGGGATTACAGTTAGAGAAAAAGGCAACGACACAGCAGGCTGTTCTACTAGCTGTTCGATTTATTAAGAATACATATGAGCTTGCAGAGCAAGGAACGAAGGGAGTAGCCTGGATAGTTGAGGATGAGGATACACGTGTATATTTACTGGGTTCCATTCATCTAGGTACACCAGATTTATATCCATTCAATAAAAAACTAATGACAGCGTTTGAAGAAGCGGACGCACTGTTAGTAGAGGCAAATATTCTGGATACAAAAGGGCTTGAATACTATTCAGAAAAGGCAATGTATACAGATGGCTTAACATTGAAAGATGCTGTTGCGCCAGAAACTTATGCAAAGCTAGAGAAAGTTGCAGCGCTTTATGATCTCCCGATGGAAGAATTGGCATTACAAAAGCCTTGGATGCTTTCAAATACGTTATCATTGCTGGCTATGGATGATTCCTATGGTATGACGCCACAAGAAATGGCGATGCATGGTATTGATATATACTTTTTATTGAATGCACAGCTAAAACAAAAGCCAGTGATTGAATTAGAGGGTACTAAGGCACAAGTTGATATGTTTGACGGGTTATCACCAGAAGCACAGGAACAATCTTTAGTCGCTGTACTGGATAGCATACTCACGCCATCTGGAGAAAATCAGTCTGAATTCCTCGGAGAGTGGTTTACAAGCTGGAAGCAAGGGGAGGTTGAAAACTTCGCAAAAAGCTTCCGAGAGATGGAAGGAGAATCTTCAGAATACAACGAAATGCTATTTGGTTTACGTGATGAACAAATGGCAAAGAAAATCATGAACTTACTTAAAGAGAAAAAAGGTACGTACTTTGTTGTTGTTGGTTCAGGTCACTTTTTAATCGAGAAAAGCGTTCGCTATCATTTGGAGAAAAACGGATACGAAGTGAAGCCGTTTTATCAATAAACTCTAAAAGAGATACAGGCTGTGTAGTTCTATACTATTGCAGTTGATTCATCATATCTAACGAAAGTTGAATTTTACTATTGGTTGTTTCTTTACCGAATAATCGAATTTCGGCATCAGTTGCACGACTTGATGCCCCCATATACTATTCCCATCAGGGTGCAAGCCGGGATAACTGCAGCTATAGTTGGCCGAGTCGCCCGTGAAGAAGGATTTGTTTTATCGTTGAGTAAGAGAAAAACAGGTTCTTCTCCGGCGTATTAATGATTTTGGTGGTGGATTAAGACATGTCTCTTTCGTTTTGCCTATAAAACCAATGCTCGACAGAAAATGGGTTTTGAAAAGTAAAAGGACAAATGCCTATCATGAAATTCTTTGTTGGTTTATTGGTGATATGTTAATCTATTCAACAGACAGATACGCTTCTTTAGTGGATTGATTGGGTTAAAGCTTTCATTTTAACTAAAAGGTGGTTTCTGTCTTTTTATTTTGTTTGGTGGTAATTATTTGAAGAGTATTTGCTCATTTAGAGCATATTAGTTAGCTTTATTATTGATAATTAAGGAGGACAAGGAA
>JAEWDX010000331.1 GCA_023389895.1 Bacillota bacterium | reverse complement strand
ACCGAACTATTTTACGAAGCTACAATTAAGTACTTCGTAATAGTTCGGTTTTTACTTTCTTTGTACGTTGTTTCTCAATATATCATTCGGTTTTACGAAGTGGAAAATTAGTTATGTCCCAGCCTCTTTTAAAATATTTAGTTTTTTACACATCTGTTTAAAAAACTGTTTCAATTAAAACACCTATTTTATAAGTAAAGAACTTTTTTACCAAGTAAAGAACTTTTTTTTAATGTTAATGACTTTTTTTTATGCAACACAAAAATAACAGTATAGTTCATGCACTACTCAACTGTAACAGATTTCGCCAAATTCCTCGGCTTATCCACATCACAGTCGCGGTGTAAAGCAGCATAGTAAGCAATCAATTGTAAAGGTATTACAGAGATAAGTGGTGTTAATAATTCATGAACGCTCGGTAGGATGAAGGTGTCTTCAACAGATTGTAAGCCGCTCATGGAGATGATGCATGTGTTAGCTCCGCGGGCAGCTACTTCTTTCACGTTGCCACGAATGTTTAAATTAACATGAGCCTGTGTAGCTAAGGCGATGACAGGTGTACCATCTTCGATAAGCGCGATTGTACCATGCTTTAATTCGCCGCCAGCAAAGCCTTCTGCTTGAATATAAGAAATTTCTTTCAGCTTCAATGCGCCTTCAAGGCCAACATAATAGTCAATGCCACGACCAATGAAGAATGCATTGCGAGTAACCGTTAGGAATTCACGGGTAATCGATTCGAACGCTTCCTTCTCATCACAAAGCATTTCCATTGCATTTGCGACAATTCCTAACTCGTGAATAAGGTTGAAGTCAAGCTTCATTCCCCGGCTTTTTGCTGTGACCTCTGCTAAAATCGCCAAAACTGCTAACTGTGCAGTGTATGCCTTTGTTGATGCAACAGCAATTTCAGGGCCTGCATGCAGCAGCAAGGTGAAATCCGCTTCTCGAGATAAGGTAGAGCCTTGAACATTTGTAATCGTAAGTGCCTTGTACCCCATTTCCTTCACTTGAACAAGTACGGCACGACTATCAGCTGTTTCTCCGCTCTGTGAAATGAAGATAAATAGCGGCTTCTCGGAAAGCAAAGGCATATTGTAGCCGAATTCACTTGAAATGTGGACTTCGACTGGAATTTTTGCCAGTTTTTCAATGAATTGCTTTCCTACTAGCCCAGCATGATAGGACGTTCCTGCCGCAATAATATAAATGCGGTCTGCCTCATTCATCGCAGTAAGGATCTCTTCATCGATCGCTAATTCACATTGCTCATTTTGATACTTCTGAATGATTTTGCGCAGAACGACAGGCTGTTCATCAATTTCCTTCAGCATATAGTGAGGGTATGTTCCTTTTTCGATGTCGCTTGCATCCAATTCAGCTTTGTATGGAGCGCGGCTTACCTTTTCGCCATCCAAGTTTTTAATCGTTACGTCCTCTCTTGTCACGATCACCATTTCTTTATCCATTAGCTCGACATATTGATCCGTCACCTGCAACATTGCCATTGCGTCTGAAGCGACAACATTGAAGCTGTCGCCTAGTCCTACAAGAAGCGGGCTTTTATTTTTCGCAACGAAAATGGTTTCACTATTTTGTTCATCTAAAAGCGCTAGTGCATAAGAGCCTTCGACAAGCTGAAGTGTTTTACGGAACGCCTCTTCAGTCGTTAGCCCTTCGTTTGCAAATAATTCAATGAGCTGAACGATAACCTCTGTATCGGTATCACTTGTCAAAGATACTTCCTGCAAATAGTCACGCTTTAAGATTTCATAGTTCTCGATTACCCCATTATGAACGAGTGTAAAGTGACTAGACGCACTTCTATGTGGATGGGCATTCGTTCTGCTTGGTATCCCATGTGTTGCCCAGCGAGTATGGCCAATTCCGATATTCGCCATTACATCAAGATCAACAACGCCTCGTAAATCAGCAATCCGACCTTTTTCTTTGAAAACATGGACACCTGTTTCATTCATGACAGCAATTCCTGCTGAATCATAACCTCTATATTCAAGCTTTTCTAAGCCTTTTAGTAAAATTTCCTTCGTATCTTGAAGGCCAATAAATCCTACAATTCCGCACATACTTCTTTTTCCTCCAGTCAGAAAAAAGCAATAACCATGGATGAGTGAAATTCTTCCCCATTCACTTATGCTTTCCCTATTCTTGAAAGAGGCAAGAAGCCTTTTCGGGACAATCTTGCCCCTTATCTCTTATTGCAAATTAATTTTAAATGAATCCCCAGATCATCACCTTGATTTCTGAGTACATTCTTCGAAAAAATCACACGAATCAATCAGGACAAATCGCCTGACTCCTATACTTCAAAGCATCCTCTTCCCTTTGTCCATTAAGTTGCCTTAATGATTTAAAGATGAGATAACGGTTTGCTTATAACCGGGAGGTATCCGCCGAAAATTTCGATAAACCTCCTCCTCGTCAACTAATCCTTCAATCCGCTCATAGATTAGTCCAGGCGCTTTCTTGTTCTTTCTTACTTGGATATACACTACCCTCCTCATTCATATTTGAGCGTATGCTTTCTGAAACACACTGAATCTTTCTCACATCAAATGGAAATGGAGAGATTTTTTGAAAATCAAATTGGTTACAGAAAACAGGTTCATCATACAATACAAGAAGGCCTTCGTCAACTATTAACTAAAGGAAGTTAGACGTTAGACAACTCTCTTAGGATCTTCAACTTTCTTTTTCCCCTATAAATAAAATATGCATAAGAGAACTTTTCGGTTCCCTTACGCATAGAACTTGTCTATTCTTCCTTTAGGCCCATTTCTTCTTCTACAACAGCAGCGATGCGTTCAACATATTCATTGCATAGCTCAGCTGTCGGTGCCTCTGCCATGACGCGAACGAGCGGCTCTGTTCCTGATGGACGAACGAGGATACGGCCATTGCCATTCATTTCATCTTCGACAGCAGCAATAACAGCACTTACTTTTTCATTATCTGTTACATGATATTTGTCCGTTACACGAATATTAACGAGCTTCTGTGGGAATTTCTGCATTTCCTTTGCAAGCTCTGATAACGGTTTTTTCGTCGCCTTCATAATATTAGCAAGCTGTAATCCCGTTAGAAGACCATCACCTGTAGTATTATAATCAAGGAAAATAATATGGCCAGATTGCTCACCGCCAAGATTATAGCCCTTCTTCTTCATCTCTTCAACAACGTAGCGATCACCGACAGCTGTCTGATTACTTTGAATGTCATGCGCTTCTAACCCTTTATAAAAACCAAGATTACTCATCACAGTAGAAACGACCGTATTATGCTTCAATCTACCGTGTTCCTTCATAAACTTTGCACAAATATACATAATTTGATCGCCATCAACAATTTCACCATTTTCATCAATGGCAATCAGACGATCACCATCACCATCAAAGGCTAAGCCGATATCTGCTTCTTTTTCCTGAACAAAGGCAGCTAATGCTTCAGGATGTGTTGAGCCAACCCCATCATTAATATTTAAACCATTCGGAGAAGCACCAATAACCGATAAATCTGCGTCTAAATCAGCAAATAAATGGGAGGCTAGGCTTGAAGTTGCACCATTGGCACAATCCAATGCAATATGTATGCCAGAGAAGTCTTCATCAACCGTTTGCTTTAAAAATTGAAGATACTTCTGTCCTCCCTCAAAATAATCCATGACTTGACCTAAGTCTCCCCCAACCGGTCTTGGGAGCTGATCTTCTGCCATATCCATTAACACTTCGATTTCATCTTCCTGTTCATCAGAAAGTTTAAATCCATCTGGTCCAAAAAATTTAATGCCATTATCTGCGACAGGATTATGGGAAGCAGAAATCATGACACCCGCTTCCGCCCCAAGGGCTTTAGTTAAATAAGCAACTCCAGGTGTAGAGAGCACACCTAAGCGCATGACCTCCGCTCCGATTGACAATAATCCTGCAACAAGAGCACCTTCAAGCATATGACCAGAAATACGAGTATCGCGGCCAATGATTACTTTTGGACGGCTTTTGTCTTTCGTTAACACATATCCTCCAAATCGTCCTAATCTAAATGCTAATTCAGGTGTTAGTTCGCTGTTAGCAACTCCGCGAACTCCATCTGTCCCAAAATATTTACCCATTTTAATGAATCCTCTCCTTCCAATTTTATGAAACATCTGAAAAGCGTAAAATTCGATCTTGAAAATTTCGATCTATAGAGCTTCCTTCTCTGTTATAGTTACTTTTACTGTTTCTGTTGCCAGCTTCCAATTAATATTTATTGGACCACTGACATTAATTTTCACTTCATGATCACCTTCATCTAATTGAGATAAATCAAGAGATAAATTAAAATCACTTGCATTTATTTGGTGAACGATATCACTTTTTCCTGTTACTGTAAGGGTTGCAGTCCCTGTAGCAGGTGAAAGAAATTCCGCAACAAATTGATTAGCTAAACCTGAAAAATTGATCGGAAGGCTTGAGAATGTTCGATTTTCATCCTTCGTTTCCTCCTCGATAACCTCATCATCGACAACACTTGTATCAATTATCGCCTTCACTGTCGTTGGATTTACCTCGATAACCCCATTCGGAATAATAACAGGTAACGAAATTTCCGTATTTCCATTGATTTGACTTACGTCAATTTCAACTCTAACATTATCTGTTTTGTCCAAAATATCTTGGCGCCCGAAGATCTTTACTTCATCTATATTTAATGAGATCGAATTAATTTTTATATTGCTTGGCAATGTTCCTTTCTCATTAATGGTGATTGGAACCGTTTTGCTCAAGCTTTTAACAGGAATGACAACTTCAATCGTTCCTGGGTCCACATTAACATCCAGTTTATTCATTTCCCGATCGAATACAAGCACCTGTGCTGCTCTTCGAATCGTTTCATTTATCGGTCCTTTTAGATCAACTGTTGCCTTCACATAGCTAATTTTTTCGACAACATCCTTGGCACCAGTAATCTTTACTGTGTTTGGTGCTACATCAGGAGCCTCTGAAATATAGCCTTCTTCCAGTAAAGACTTATTGAATTCTACATCTACTTTATAGCTTTTTGTAATTTTCTCTTGTATATCGACCGTAGCATAGGCAGGCTCAATCGTTACTTTCAACTTATCCGAAATATTGCGGATTTTTAACGGGACCCTCTCAGTGCCGATTTGTGCATTTTCCAAATCTACATATACCTCGAAATTCCTTTGAACCTTTGCTGGCTGCAATATATTTCTCGGTCCCTTTAATGTCACCTTAACAGTATCAGGAACACCGGAAACGAAAAGATTCTCTGTGTCATAATAACTTTTCACAGGTATATCGGATAAAACCTCAGTATCCTGTAAACCAGGAACATTAATACTTGATTCATTCTTATCTGGAATATATACTGCATCAAAGAGAAACAAAGCAAGGACTAAAGCGACAACCTTCATAAACCAGCTCGTATCAATCAGTTTATCGATCCATTTATCCATTTTTCTTCCCCCTCCAGTTCCAAAGTCCTGAGGAAGTCTGTTTTTCTTTTACATTTGTCATTAATTCATTTACTAACATTGCTTTAAAAGCATCTGCCTTTAAATCCCGATGCAGCTCACCATTCTTCGTTAAAGAGACATGACCTGTCTCTTCAGAAACGATAACCGTGATACTGTCAGTCACTTCACTTATTCCTAATGCCGCCCGATGTCTCGTTCCGAGCTCCTTCGAGATAAAAGGACTTTCAGATAAAGGCAAATAACATGCGGCTGCAGCAACAGAATTTTTCTGAATAATAACAGCACCATCATGCAAAGGTGTATTAGGGATAAAAATATTAATCAAAAGCTCAGCTGAAATTTTCGAATCGAGAGGAATACCCGTTTCTATGTAATCTCCCATTCCCGTTTCACGCTCAATCGAAATGAGCGCACCAATTCGACGCTTAGCCATATAATCTACAGCTTTCGTAATCGATTCAACGAGCTGCTCTTCTTCATTTCCCTCCTGATTACCCGTTCTTGAAAAGAGTTTTCCTCGTCCTAATTGCTCAAGAGCCCTTCTTAATTCGGGCTGAAAAATAATTGCGATCGCAAGAAAGCCCCAAAGCAGAACTTGTTGCATCATCCATCCCAATGTTTGCAGTTGGAACTTATCACTGATTATTTTTACGAGAAGTATGACAAAAATCCCCTTTAATAATTGAACGGCCTTCGTACCTCGTACAATCATAATAAGCTTGTAGATGACGAACCACACAAGGAGAATGTCAACAGTATTAGCTAATAATCTTAGTATAGGAAAATCTGCAAACGACATTATCCTTCCTCCTATAAGTAAAACTCAATCAGTTGAGAGCATCTGAAACTTGATGATTCTCAAACTTTATAAAGATAAACGCTAAAAAGAAAACAGTCTAATTTAAATTGAATAGATTTAACCATAATATTATAACATAAACAAAAGCAATACCAATTTTTTTACTAATCATAGGAAAAATAATTTAAGGGATCCGCTTCGTTTGAGCAGGATCCCTTAAGATTTAATTGGAAACAATAACGGCCTCTGTTTGTTTCTCTTCAAAAACATTGACAACATCTTTTGCCGTTTTCTTAATGTGGTACCACATCCAATCAAAAATGGCATTTACTTCTTTAATCTCACCTGTTACTTGACCAGCAGATGCTAAATATTTCTTTCCATCTATAACCTCACCATTTATGACGGTAACATTTCCTTCAACCTGACCTTCAATCTTTAATTTACCGTTTTTCACAACAACGTCGCCCTTCACAACCTCTCCTTTAGGAACAATGACTGTATCATTTTGCACTAATAGGTTAGGCTGTTTCGAAACAGAAAACTCATGATTCTGATCCCATGAGGAGAATAGGCTACCTGCCATCAGCATGATGAATAAAGAAGCAGCTGTAAAAAATGGATGCTGTTTCACCCAACGCTGAAAGCCAACCTTTCGCTTCTCCTTTGGCAGTTTAGCCATGACATTAGCGGTAAAGTTAGCTGGTGTTTGTATATGTGAAGAAGTACTGCGAACTAATGCCATCGTCTTTCTTAATTCATGAAAATGATTTTGACAGTCTTTACAAGCCTGTAAATGTTCTCTTAGTTCTCTTTCGTGTTCGGCTGAGATCTCCTCATCTAAATATTCATGCATATACAGAATTATTTCTGTCGGACACTTCAAAGCTCTCACCCTCTTATACATATCTTAATTGCCTTCTCAATGCTTCTCTTCCACGGTGAATTCTTGTTTTCACTGTACCTAACGGGAGATCGAGAATTTCACTTATTTCATTTAACGATAATTCCTCAATGTACTTTAACACGATAACGGTTCGATATTTCTCTGGTAGCCTCGATATTTCTCTTTGAATCGTTTCTCTGAGCTCCAGACTTTCCACATCCTCCTCAGGAAGCCTTGTATTAGCAGGAATCTGTGAATACATTGTTAAACCATCTGTTCCAGCTACTTCAGCATCTAAGTAATAATCTGGTTTCTTCTTTCTAATTCTATCGATACAAAGGTTTGTAGCAATTCGATAGAGCCACGATGAAAACTTTAAATCTATATTAAAGCTGTTAATGTTTATATATGCCCTCAAGAATGCCTCTTGTGCTATATCCTCTGCCTCATGACTATTTCCAAGGATTCGATAACAAATCTGAAATATTTTATCTTTATATATTTCAACAATCTCAGCATACGCATCTTGATCGCCTTTTCGGACTTGTTTAATCCTTTTTTTGACAATTGTTTCCATTCTTTCTTACCTCCGCCCTGGTGCGGCTAATCGATATTACGATCGAAAAGCGGAAAAGGTTTCATTTTTTAAAAAAATAATTAACAAATCTATCTTAACAAATATTTACTATGTCCGTTAGCCTTTTTGCATAGAAAATAAAACTTCCATCTGTAGAATTACCGTGCATTTTAGCTCCATAGCTCAAAAAAGGAGGATTTCTAGTATAAGGGAACTATTGGCGCTTTTTGCAAAAAATGTACAAAATAAGAACGGACTGTCTTTAAAGGTCAAGTTCCGACCTTAAGACAGCCCGTTCTAGATTATGGAAATATCATTCAATTCTTTTTTATAAAAGCTTTTCGCCAAACAGTGAGCCCATTAAAGCAACTGCGACCGTTGCCGTTTTATTTTTATCATCTAAAATAGGATTTACTTCAACAAATTCAGCGGACGTAATGATTTGTGATTCTGCAAGCATTTCCATCGCCAAATGGCTCTCACGATAGCTGATACCGCCAATGACTGGTGTACCCACTCCTGGAGCATCATGCGGATCTAAACCGTCTAAATCTAGTGATAAATGAACACCATCTGTTCTTTCCTTTAAGTAAGCAATCGTCTCTTCCATTACCTTCGTCATCCCAAGTCGATCGATTTCATGCATTGTATATACCTTAATGCCTTTTTCCTTAATTAGCCTGCGTTCTCCCTCATCTAATGAACGCGCACCAATAATAACAATATGCTCAGGTTTGATTTTTGGCGTATAGCCCCCAACGTTTGTTAATAGCGGATGACCTAAGCCTAGGCTTGCAGCAAGCGGCATCCCATGAATATTGCCTGATGGCGAAGTTTCAGCTGTATTCAAGTCGCTATGAGCATCATACCAGATGACCCCAAGATTCTCATAATGCTTTGCTACCCCTGCTAATGTCCCAATGGCGATACTATGATCTCCACCGAAAACAAGAGGAAAGTAATGAGCAAGAATTGCTTTATCTACTTCATTCGCAAGTATCTCTGTTTTTTCAGCAATTAAATGTAAATTTCTGAGGTTTGATTCCGTATCAATCTCGGCTGCTGGCCTTCCAATGGCAATGTCACCATAATCATGTACTTCATCAAATAACACGCTTAGGCGTTCATTTACTCCTGCATAACGAATCGCGCTCGGTCCCATATCAACACCGCGTCGCATTTGTCCTAAATCCATTGGCATTCCAATAATCGCCAGCTTCTTCATGAAAAAGTCTCCCTTCAACCGTTGCTTTCTCCTATTTTAACCTCATTTAAGGTAATGACTCAACTCAACAAAAACCTGTATATATATACGGACATTCAAACTTCAAAGAGATAAATTCTGATATTAAAACAAAAAGTGAAGAAAGAAAACGATTCAGTTTTTCTTTCTTCACTCTTATTCTTTTAGAAGTTCATGATACAAACTTCTTACTTAACTAAAAAAATGAGCCATGCAGGATTCGAACCTGCGACCCTCTGATTAAAAGTCAGATGCTCTACCAACTGAGCTAATGGCTCGTAATAAGTATTCTTCCCTAAATATTAACAGCGGTGATAACTGTGCTTCAAAACGCAACGTTTTGTCGCAGATTTTAAAAGCTTACCATTCAGGATGTAATGCTTCGATGGTGTATTTTTAAAACTGGCTGGGCTAGCAGGATTCGAACCTACGAATGACGGAGTCAAAGTCCGTTGCCTTACCACTTGGCTATAGCCCAATGATGTTACTTCATGAATTAACTTCCTAAAATAAGCTTCATATTACTTCAAATAAAATTCATTAACCAAAATATCCCACTTGATCACTTTTCACAAAATAAAAAGGACTAATAATAATTTGTCCATTTTTTTCATTTATATTAAAAACAATGGTGGTGGGGGACGGATTCGAACCGCCGAACCCAAAGGAGCGGATTTACAGTCCGCCGCGTTTAGCCACTTCGCTACCCCACCATATAAAAATTATTATTCATTTAAGTTGAAACAGTGCCGGCCAGAGGACTTGAACCCCCAACCTACTGATTACAAGTCAGTTGCTCTACCAATTGAGCTAGGCCGGCGTATATATTAATTAATTTTAATTTTAAAAACATCAGTAATTTTTATCGCCTATTGGTATTCGCAAATTTGCTCCAAATCACTGTGTGATTTAGTCGCAGATTTTAAAAGCTTACCATTCTAGGGTGCTTAACTTCGTAGGTGTAATCTTTTAAAACCCTCTA
>JAEWDX010000126.1 GCA_023389895.1 Bacillota bacterium | reverse complement strand
AGGAGCATGGTGCCTATTTATTATCAGGTGAAGGAATGTACAATTTAGATAATAAATGGGTTCCTGTGAAAAAAGGTGACTACATCTTCATGGGACCATATGTTCAACAAGCAGCTTATGCAGTTGGAAGAGAAAATTTAACTTACGTTTATTCTAAAGATTGCAATCGTGATGCATCCCTTTAATAAAAGATAATTACAAATATTTCATATAAAATGAGGTGTTTCTGATGCTCGTCAAAAAAGAAAAGTTATTAGACTTAATTACAACAAAGCTTCATAAGGCAGGTTTAAAGAAGGAACATGCAGGCATTGTCGCAGATGTATTAGTACATGCTGATGCACGTGGCTATCATTCTCATGGTGCAATGCGTGTAGAGTATTATTCAGAGAGAATCGCAAAAGGTGGTACGAATCGTAACCCTAATTTTACTTTTGAAAAAACAGGTCCTTGCTCAGCTGTATTTGATGGTGATAATACTTCAGGTCATGTAGCTTGCAAGCTTGCCATGGATGAAGCGATTAAAATGGCAAAAGATACTGGAATCGCTGTAGTGGGTGTAAAAAGAATTGGTCATAGTGGAGCTCTTTCCTACTTTGTCCAACAAGCTGCAAAGGCGGATTTAGTTGGGATTTCTCTTTGTCAATCAGACCCAATGGCAGTACCTTATGGCGGTTCAGAACCATACTATGGAACAAATCCAATCGCATTCGCTGCACCAGGGAAAGACGGAGAAGAACTCATATTTGATATGGCAACAACTGTTCAAGCTTGGGGAAAAGTTCTTGATGCAAGATCAAGAAATGAATCTATTCCTGACACTTGGGCCGTTGACAGTGACGGGGCACCAACTAGCGATCCATCTGAGGTAAGAGCATTATTACCAATTTCAGGTCCTAAAGGATATGGACTCATGATGATGGTTGACGTATTATCCGGTATTTTATTAGGTCTTCCATTTGGAAAAAGTGTAACTTCTATGTATCATGATCTTACTGAAGATCGAAACCTTGGTCAGTTACACATCGTTATTGATCCTGCACGTTTTACAAACTTTGAGACTTTTAAAGAAAATATTACAAAAACGATGCAAGAACTAAATAACATTAAGCCGGCTCCTGGTAACAAAATGGTTTACTATCCTGGACAAAGAAGCATGTTGAGAGAGAAGAAAGCTGAAGAAGAAGGCATTGAAATCGTTGACGCGATTTACGAATATTTAATCTCAGATGTGATCCATAACAATGCTTATGATCATAAAAGCGCTTTTGCGTGATAAAAATTAGATTTCATTTTGATGGCGGCTGTGGATCAGCCGCCGCTTTATAAATCGAGAAATTTCTATTGTATTACGAATTATTAGCTATTCTTTTAAGCTGAAATTATAAAAGAGGTGCAATAAAGATGCTCTATACGATTATTAAAGAGAACTCCTATCAGGATTCTATTAATCTAATGCTTTTAACGAATAAGATTTCTACAATGGAAGATGTTAACAAAGTTCAAATTATGATGGGAACACCTGCAAATAAAGATATTTTCAAAAGTGCTGATCTCCATACAGCTGAGCTAGAAAAAGCAGCAGCGAATGATATGTGTATCGTCATTGATACGGACTCAGAAGAGAAGGTTCAAGAAATATTAGAAGAAGTAGAAAATTACTTAAATAATCAAGCTATTAGCAGTAGTAAGCAAGAGTTTGAAACTGTACGCACATGGGATAAAGCAATGAAAGCACTGCCTGATGCTAATATGGCATTAATTTCTGTACCTGGTACATATGCAGCAGAAGAAGTAGAAAAGGCGCTAGATAACGGATTACATGCCTTCGTTTTTAGTGATAACGTCACTTTTGAGGATGAGCTTCGTTTAAAACAGAAGGCTCATGAAAAAGGTCTTCTAGTTATGGGACCTGACTGTGGAACAGGGATTCTAGGAGGCTTTCCGATTGCCTTTATGAATGTAGTGAAGCAAGGAAATATCGGTATCGTAGGTGCATCAGGTACTGGGATTCAAGAAGTTACAACGATTATTGATCGTCTGGGTGGCGGTGTAAGCCATGCAATTGGAACTGGTGGTCGTGACCTTTCTGAAAAGGTTGGCGCGATTACAATGATGGATGCAATTAAGGGGCTTGAAAAGCATAACCAGACAGAAATCATCGCAATTATTTCAAAACCACCTGCAAAAGAAGTACGTGATCAAGTTGTTCAATTACTCCAAAGCCTTACAAAGCCTGTTGTAGCAATTTTTCTTGGAGAAGAGCCGCATGACCATAAAGGGAATGTATATTATGCACATACCCTTGAAGAAACGGCAACGATTGCTTTAGATCTTTCAAAAGGAATCGCTGTAAAGCCTAACTATTATGAACTCGATTTTGACGTACCTGCTGTAGATTTAAAACCTGAACAAAAGAAAATTAAAGGATTATATTCTGGTGGAACACTTGGGTATGAGGCAGCCTTTCTTTTAAAAAGAGGTCTTGGTTTAGAAAAAAGCAAGCAAGTAGAAGAAGGATATCTATTAAAAGGAGACGGACATGTTGTAGCTGATCTTGGTGATGACATGTACACTCAAGGAAAACCTCACCCAATGATTGATCCGGAAACAAGAATAAAGTTTTTTGAAAAAGCTGCTCAAGATGAAAATACGGCTATTATTCTTTTCGATGTTGTACTTGGCTACGGTTCACATGAAGATATGGCAGGAGCACTAATTCCAGCTATTGGAAAAATTAAACGTAAATTAGCAGAAGAAGGTAGAACTATATATTTTGTTGGAACTGTTTGTGGTACAGAGCAAGATCCACAAGATTATAAAGAGCAAATAGCAAAGCTTAGCAAGGCTGGAGTCATTGTTCGGGATAGCAATAATCAAGCAATTCGCACAGCACTTGCCATGTTAGGTATTGAGTTAAAAGAAGTAGATAAAAAAGTAAAACCATTAAGTGAAGATTACATGAAAGAAGAAATAAGTGTATCACCTGCAATTGAAAAATTACTAAATGAAAAACCAACAGTCATTAACGTAGGATTAAAGAAATTTACGACTGCCCTTACAGATAAAGGAGGAAAAGTCGTTCAGTTCGACTGGCGTCCAGTTGCTGGTGGAAATGAAAGAATGAGAAAAATCTTAAGTTTACTTCGTTAATAGGTACTGTAATCAGCATAAACAATAAAGGTAAGCCAGGAGGTATTAACGATGTACGGACCATATAAAATGATAGATGAAGCAAATCAAGCAGTTATAGATAAAATTGTTGGTAGTGCACCTTTTTTAGTGGATGTTGTTCCTGCAAAATCAGTAATTGATGTATTAAACAATAAAGTATTACTTCATGCTGGACCACCTATTAAATGGGAAAACATGTCAAGCCCGATGCAAGGATCATGTGTAGGTGCAGCTATATTTGAAGGATGGGCAGAAGATGAGGAAACTGCATTTGCTATGCTGAGTAACGGCGAAGTTGAATTTATTCCTTGTCACCATGTAAACGCTGTCGGTCCAATGGGAGGAATTACATCAGGAAATATGCCTGTACTAGTAGTTGAAAACCGCACAGATGGGAATAGAGCTTATTGTACAATGAATGAAGGAATCGGTAAAGTGCTACGCTTCGGTGCTTACTCAGAAGAGGTAGTAAATCGTCTTAAGTGGATGAGAGATATTCTAGGACCAACACTTTCAAAGGCACTTGCCGTTACAGATGATGGATTAAATGTAAATGTTATTATTGCTAAAGCAATTACAATGGGTGACGAGTTTCATCAACGCAATATCGCGGCCACTCTTGTTCTCTTAAAGGAAATTGTACCGTTTATTTTACAAACAGATGTAAATGACAAGGATAAGCTTGACGTTATACAGTTCCTTGCTGATACAGACCAGTTCTTCTTAAATATTGCAATGGCATCAGGAAAGGCTGTTATGGATGCTGCGAGAATGATTCAACATGGCACAGTCGTTACAGCAATGTGCAGAAATGGTTATGAGTTTGCAATTCGTATTAGTGGAATGGGAGATGAATGGTTTACGGCTCCAGTAAACACTCCACAAGGGTTATTTTTCACTGGATACTCTCAAGAAATGGCATGTCCTGATATGGGAGATAGTGCGATAACGGAAACCTTCGGAGTGGGTGGTATGGCAATGGTTGCTGCCCCAGGAGTTACACGTTTCGTTGGTGCAGGTGGATTTGATGATGCATTAAAGACAAGTAACGATATGATGGAGATTTGTGTTGATCGAAATCCGAATTTTACAATTCCAACGTGGGATTTTCAAGGGGCATGTCTAGGCATTGATGCAAGAATGGTTGTCGAAACTGGAATTGAACCGGTAATTAATACAGGAATTGCTCACAAAGAAGCAGGAGAAGGGCAAATAGGTGCAGGTACAGTTCATGCTCCGTTAGCATGTTTTGAAAAGGCAATAGAAGCTTATGCAGTAAAACTAGGCTTAATTTGAGGGAATTTATATGAATACAGATGTTTATAACGGAGGGGAATTTAGTTATCTTATTCCTCTTCTCTTATCCGAAAAGAGCTCAGGTCATGTTCATAGTGTTTTTGCCAACGGTTTTAATGTTTTGATGGGCGATTCGCTTATTTTTATTGGGAATAAAAAAAGTGGACGGCTTCCTTTCGGGATTCATCTTCAAGAAGATATCTTAAATGTAGTTTCGCTCGTAAAAAATCGGGAGCCAGTCTACTGGGATAAAGATGCATCATTACTACAATTTCAGCATATGTCTATCAGTATTAAAAAGGGGAATAGCTTTAAAAATGAGGTTGTACCTATTAAAAGCAATATAGATTTACAAATAGGCTTTGAGAGGCTTGTTTCCTTATTATCAACTATTAAACAGCCTACTGGATTAGATATTGATATTTCTGATTTTATAAAAAAATTTGATTATGTTAATTATAGCGATTATTCGATTACTGAAAATTCAATTATCAATCTTATTCACGTTGCTATGTCAGATGACCTTTATTTAATTGAAAAAACGCTTCGGTATTTTTTAGGCCGAGGAAAAGGATTGACTCCATCAGGTGATGACCTGCTTGTTGGATTTTTAGCTTTTAATTCAATATCTAATTTTGTTTCTTCGTTTTTTTATAACCAATTATCAGAGTTGATTGAAAATGAATCCATTACAACAGATGTTAGTAGAGAGTATATAAGATATGCATTGCGACATGAATTTAGTTCAACTGTTACTGCTATGGTAAATATTATAGGTGATAGTAATGAGCGCGTTAACGATAACTTCCATGAAATAGTCGACAGTTTGATAAAGGTCGGACATAGTTCTGGATTAGATACATTATTTGGAATTTTTATAGGATTGCTCGCTTTTAAGAATCCAATAGAGCAATAGTAACAATGACAAATAAAGAATTACGTAATGGAGAGGTGTATGATGAGCAAAATTGTTCTTGCTATCGGCGGTAATGCCATTATTAAAGAAGGACAAAAGGGTACAATTGAAGAGCAAAAGGCAAATATTAATGAAAGCTGTGAACCGATAATTGAGTTAATAACACAAGGTCATACGGTGGTTATTACCCATGGAAATGGTCCACAAGTTGGAAATACATTAATTAAATCTAAAATGGCGGAATCAGTCGTTCCTGCATATCCTTTAGATGTTTGTGATTCAGAAACACAAGGGAACTTAGGTTATTTAATCCAGCAGGCAGTTAAAAATAAACTCGAAGATTATAATATTGATAGAACTGTCGCTTCTATTGTTACTCAGACAGTTGTTTCTAAGGATGACCCTGCGTTTCTGAATCCGACAAAACCAATTGGACCATTTTATTCAAAAGTAGAAAAGGAGAATGCACTTAAAGATGAACAAATCTCATCTATTGAAGATAGTGGAAGAGGGTATAGACGTGTCGTTCCATCTCCAAAACCGTTAAGCATTGTCGAAAAGGATGCTATTGAAGCGTTGCTTGATAAAGACATCATTGTTATTACCGCTGGTGGAGGCGGTATACCTGTTGTAAAGGAAAACGGGACGCTTCAAGGAGTTGAAGCTGTTATTGATAAAGATTTTGCTAGTGCCTTAGTTGCTGCTGAAATAAACGCAGATTATTTATTTATTTTAACCGGTGTGGAACATGTTGCCATACATTTCGGAACTCCCGATCAAAAGAATCTTTTCGAAATGACTGTTGAAGAAGCAATTCGTTATATGGAAGAGGGACACTTCCCTAAAGGAAGCATGGGTCCGAAAATTGAGGCAGCCATTTTATTTTTACAAAAGGGCGGAAAGAACGTCATTATTACATCTATTGATAAGCTTAAGGATGCCCTTGAAGGAAAAACTGGTACTCGTATTGTAGCAAAATAATTAATTCATTTATCATTTTATAAAGATAATTATATATTGAAATCCCTTACAAAGGTAATGAGGCTATCTCGTTAGTTGATTTTCTAACTATGAGATAGTTCTTTTTTTATGAAAAAGTGAATTGTTGGTGTGTAAACCTGGAAAATAAGTAAATGAAGCACTGTTAATGAACATTATAGACAAAAAACACATAAAAAATTATCCGTTTTGCACAATGTTTGAAAACGCTTTACTTAGTATAATGGCCTTATAGAACAATTTGTGAAAATAATCACATGATGTTCATC
>JAEWDX010000323.1 GCA_023389895.1 Bacillota bacterium | reverse complement strand
GTATATACACTAATAGTTAAAATTAGGTTAAAATTCTAAAAAATGTGATATTTATCCTATCTTTTTCTGTTAAAAAGTTGTATGGAATAAAAAGTCCTAATTTTTTACTAATTATCTTGAAAATTTGTAGCCAAACCCTCTAACGGTTTTAATATATTGTGGGTCTTTTGGATCGATTTCAATTTTTTTCCTTAAAGTGCTTAAAAAAACTTGGACGGTCTTTAAGTCTGTACCTGAATCAATTCCCCAAATAATATTATATAATTGCTCGGCACTGAAAACTTGGTTTGGATGCTTGATTAAGTGGAAGAGCAGTTGCTTTTCCTTTATAAAAAGATCAATTTTTTCACCATTTTTATATACGCTCTTCTCAGAAAAATTAATCGTTAAGTCATTTAATGTTAACGTATTTGCTATCGCTAAATTACTTCTTCTTATATTTGCCTTAATCCTTGCTATCACTTCAGGTGGGTCGAATGGTTTCAAAATATAATCATCACATCCTATCTCAAAGCCTTCCATAATTGTACTTTTTGTCTTTTCACCTGAAATAAATATAAGAATGCCGTCAGATCTTTCGCGAAACTTTTGGGCGAGCTTGAATCCATTGCCGTCAGGAAGATTGATGTCGAGTAAAATGATATCTGGAATCTTTTCTTCGATTAATCTTAAGCCATTTGATACATTCGATGCCGAAAAAACAATAAATCCTTCGCGATTAAGATAAAGGGATAAAATATCGACAATAGAAGTTTCATCATCTACTACTAAAATACTAATGGAACGCATTTAATCTCTCCCCCTTTTGATAAAGAACATCCGCATTATATAGTTTAAATATACCATAATGTGGGATTAGCGTGAGCAGAAAGGGAAGAATAAATTGTTAAATATTTGAAAAATAGTAGATGTTGCAGCAGCGCCCTAACTTCTTTCTAATTATCTAAATATCTAGGGTAATTCACATTTTTATGTGGAAGTAGATGGTATTATTATATTAGGAGATCATCATTAAAGGGTGGGCACGATGAAAGAGAAGACTGTCTATTTATTCCTGCTTTCAATTATTGCCGTCGTTTTTATAGGGTATATTGGCTATATTGGAAATCATAAAACAATTAAAGCAGATAATACAGCAAAGGATGGGAAATTTACGATCCGTGATTTACCTGAAAAGGAAATTATCCCGTTGAATGGGGAATGGGATTTTTATTGGAAGGAGCTTTATAATCCGCGTGATTTCAAAGACTCAACAATTCAAGCTAACAAATATTCTGCCAATATTCCTAATCCCTGGGGGAGTTATACGATAGAAGAAAGGACCTTACCGAAAACAGGATATGCGACCTATCGTTTAATTATTGAATTACCGGCAAGCGAAATTGGTAAAGTGAAATCAATTTATATTCCGAATGCATCCAGCGCGTATACATTATGGATTGACGGAGAAGAGAAGGCTGTTGTCGGAAGAGTAGGGAAAACCCATCGTACGATGCAGCCAGGAAGTATCCCAAGAACTGCTTCCTTTGTCGTTCAGTCTAATACGGTCGAACTTATTATCCAAGTCTCTAATTTTTTTCAACGGAAGGCTGGATTATTTGAGCCAATTTATATAGGGGAACCAGAAGCAATTATGAAATACCAGGAAAGCAGTCTCTTTTATCGCTCAATGGTCATTGTTAGTTTATTGCTTATGGGCTTATACCATTTAACTTTATTTGCCTTTCGGAAGAAGGAGCTCCAGTTTATTTTTTTTGGTATTGTTTGTTTAATCGTTGGCGTTCGTGCGATCCTTATTAACCGCGGGTTAGTCCCGTATATCCTTCCTTTTCTAAACTGGGAAATGGCGAATAAAATCGAATATTTAGGGGCAACTTTAGGGATTATGTTTTTTTCATTATTTACATATACACAGTTTACTGAAGATATGAATCGAAAGCTTCGAAATGTAATTATCATTGTTTTTTCACTGTACAGTCTCTTTATAATCGCGGTTCCATCGATTGTTTACACGAAAATAATGGTATTTCTACAAATCTTAGTTATGCTTACATTTATGTACTTAATGTATGTTTACTTAAAAGCCTTAATAAAACGGCGGCTGTTTGCGCTTTTAAATAGTATAGCTGTTGGAATTTTAGTTATGACAGCTGTGAACGACGTGCTCTACTTCAATAATCTCATTCCAACTACTGAGCTGACTTCTGTTGGTTTACTTTTTTTTATGTTTACTGAGGCGATCATAATTGCCAAAAGATATTCACTGTCATTTTTAGATACGGAGAAATTAACACATGAATTAGCTTATCTTAATGCTTCATTGGAACAGCAAATTCAAGAGCGGACAATTGCTCTTCAACAAACAAATAAAGAATTGCAAGTAGCAAATCAAAAATTAAATGATGCCAATTTGTCGAGGCGTAAGTGGATTCGTAATATTTCGCATGAGATTGCCTCCCCATTAACAAGCATTCGTTCTTACACGAAGGGGATGCTCGATGGCATCATTCAAAGTGAAAAAAAGTACATCCAGCTTGTTTATGATCAGAGTGTTCATTTATCCGATCTACTTGAGGATTTGAACGATATGACGGATATGGAAAACAATCAAATTAAATTTAATCTACAAAAAGTGGATATTCATCAATATATGGAAGGTTTATTTAATAAATACAAATTGGAAATTGAGAAGGAAGGGATTATTTTTGAATATCGGAATTTGCTTCCAAATAGAGCGGAAGGATATTTTGTTCTGATTGATAAAATGAGGATGGAGCAGGTCATTGTCAATTTATTAAAAAATGCCCAAAGATTTGTGAATGAGAACGGAAAAATGACTTTAGGGCTGAGGCAATTTCATGAAAAGAACATCATGATAAGTGTGAAGGATAATGGGGTGGGATTGCCTAATGATGAACTTGAGCTAGTATTTAGCCGATTTTATAAAGGTAGGACACAAGGAAAGCCGCATAATGGGTCAGGATTAGGTTTACCGATATCTAAAGAAATCATAGATTATCATCAAGGTGAGTTTTTCGTAAAAAGTAAAGTAGGGGAGGGGACCTGTTTTTATTTTACATTGCCGTTGGAATAATCTTATACAATTTTCATATTTTTTAGTATAATCATATATACTTCGACTATCGAAAGAAATTTAAGGGGTATGGATTATGTGGAAAAATAGAAATGTTTGGATTATTTTATGCGGAGAGCTCATTGCAGGCTTAGGATTATGGATGGGTATTATTGGAAATCTTGAGTTTATGCAAGCGAAAGTTCCATCTGACTTTATGAAATCTATTATTCTCGCTATTGGGCTTTTAGCAGGAATTGCCGTTGGGCCGATGGCAGGGAAAATCATTGATCAGACAAGGAAAAAGACGGTCTTGCTTTATGCAGGATTAGGGAGAATGCTGAGTGTTCTCTTTATGTTTCTTGCCTTGTATATGGATTCTATTTTCTGGCTCGTTGCCTTTGTCATTACAATTCAAATCGCTGCCGCTTTCTATTTTCCTGCACTTCAGGCGGCGATTCCGTTAATTGTCGGCGGAAAAGATTTATTAAGAATGAATGGTGTCCATATGAATGTGGCGACCATTGCCCGAATTATTGGAACTTCCTTAGCAGGTGTCTTACTTGTTGCGATGTCATTATTCATGCTGTATTTGTCTTCATTTATTGCGTATCTGCTACTGTTCATTTTTACATCATGTTTGAAAATTGATGAACCGCTTAAACCGAAGACGGCTAATAATAAAGGGAAAGGGAGCTTTAAAGAAGTATTACCTGTTCTGAGAGGATTGCCAATTATAGTGATGACTCTTATTTTAACATTAATTCCACTGCTTTTTCTTGGTGGGTTTAATTTAATAGTGATAAAAATAAGTGAAATGCATCAGGATCAATTACTGAAGGGAATTATTTATTCTGCTGAAGGAATTTCCTTTATGCTTGGTGCCTTTGCTGTTAAGAAGGTAAGTGATCGCTTTTCTTCTTACGGCATGATGTTCTTCTTTTCGTTAGTTGTTGGGTTTGCACAGTTGTTATTATACTTTGTTGATTTAAAAGTGGTAGCCGTCGCCGCTTTTGCTATCGTTGGTTTTTCACTCGGCTGTCTCTTCCCAACAGCAGCAACCATTTTTCAAACAAGAATGCCAAAGGAGTACCACGGACGCTTCTTTTCATTCCGCAATATGTTAGAGCGGGTGACGTTCCAGGTTGTTCTACTTGGCACAGGATTGTTGTTGGATTTGGTTGGTCTACAAATCATGGTTGTTATTTTTGGGATCATTTCAATCGGATTAACCGCCTTCTTCTACTTTCGCTTTAAAAATCAGACCATTAAGGAAGATAAACAAAAAGCCGTTTCATTATAGTAAGTGTTATAAATGGAAAAAGGGATGCCACGGCGTCCCTTTTTATGATCGAATCAATCGTTAGTGGAAAATAAAGATATTATATTGATTTCTTGGACTAGTAATCCCTAATAATTGTAAAATCATATCTTGCTGTTGTCTATAAGTGTGAACCATCATAGCCATTGCTACTTGTGCAAGCATTGATTGCTTCGTAAATTCCATCATTTCCTTTGCTATATCTGCATCACGAATCCTTGATTCTGCAGCGACTAGGTTTTCAGATGAGTTATTTAAATTATTGATCGTATGCTCAAGCCGATTACTGTAAGCACCAAGACTGGACCGTTGAGAAGAAACTTTGTTAATCGCATCATCAATTATTTTAATCGCTGCTGATGCTGATTCGTGGGATGACATATCAAGTGTTCCCTTTGTCGTAAATCCATTCCCCGAACCAGTTAACCCAATTGCTTCTGAGCGCATGTCAGACATTTCGATTGTCATCGTTTGTCCAGTATTAGCCCCAACTTGAATGGTAAAAGATGTTTTTGAGCCATTTAGGAGCTTCATCGTATTAAATTCAGTGTTATTGCCAATCTGCGTTATGGCTTCTGTTAATTGATCGATTTCTTTTTGAATGGCATCACGTTCTGTCTCAGTATTCGTGTCATTGGCTGCTTGAGTAGCAAGCTCACGCATCCTTTGAAGAATAGCATGTGTTTCATTAAGTGCTCCCTCGCCAGTTTGGATTAGAGAGATGGCATCCTGAGCATTACGTGAGGCTTGATTTAATCCTCGTATTTGTGCACGCATCTTTTCGGAAATGGCAAGTCCAGCGGGATCATCGGCTGCCCTATTAATTCGTAAACCTGTTGCTAATCGTTCCATTGCTTGATTTTGGGCGGCTATCGCTTTCGTGTACATTCGATAGGCATGCATTGCTGGGATATTGTGGTTTATAATCATCTGAACTTCACATTGTCATAAGCATGTCTCTTTCTGCTGCATAATGACAAAGCAGTTTACCCTCCCTTCCTTAAAATTTTGAAGAGCTACTATGCTGTGAGTTTCTATGATGTGTGTGGAATAGCAGTAGAAATGAATATCCAAGATTTCCCTTTCTATTTATATCGGTTTGAAGCGTGGAATTTATAGATAATGAATGATTTCTCTTTGTGAGGTAAGAATTAGCTCGGCATCGGTCCCATTTCTGAGAGAAATTAACCAGACAGCTCATTCAGTAGGATTAATCTTTAACCCTGAAGTCTTGTCAAAATCTTAATTGAGAAATTATGAAGTGAAAGTTAAAATCGAGAATTATTAATCATAAGTTTTTCTTATCGATTTTAATTATTATAATTGAATATTCTTATTTCATTTTTAGAAATATACTTATAAGTAGATAAGGAGGTTGAGTAGCTTGGAATATGTATGGCTATTTTTTATTGGTATATGTGGGACAACAATTGGTACCCTTGCAGGGGGCGGCGGGCTTATAAGTCTCCCAGCAATGCTCATTATGGGAATACCAGTTCATTCCGCGATAGGAGCTAACAAAGTGTCGAATACAATCAGCTCCTTTACTAGCTTCTTTCACTTATGGAAAAGGAAACAGATTTCCATTAAGGAATATTTTTGGATTATCCCTGTGAGTTTATTCGGAGGAATCAGCGGAGGATTTATCGCTTCGAAATTATCAGAAGAAAAAATGTATATTGTGGCAGTCATACTCCTTTTATTTGCTTTCGTAACTTCATTTATTGGAAAAGGGAATTTCACCGGAAAAGAGCGTTTAGTGATGAACAAAATAAGCGTTCCAGGACTGTACAGTATTGGTA
>JAEWDX010000305.1 GCA_023389895.1 Bacillota bacterium | reverse complement strand
GAGGGTGTTTTAAGCTTAATGCAAATGGCGAAAACAAGTGTCGCCCTCAAAAGATTTAGTGATAACGGTGGATTGATCATCTCAATTATGACGCATCCAACTACAGGCGGTGTCTCAGCAAGCTTTGCTTCCCTAGGAGATTATAATTTTGCCGAACCAGGGGCATTAATTGGTTTTGCTGGTAGAAGAATTATTGAACAAACGATTCGTGAGGAGTTGCCTGAAGATTTTCAGACAGCAGAATTCCTATTAAAGCATGGACAGCTTGATGCTGTTATTTCGAGATTAGAACTGAAGGAGAAAATCTCGACGATCGTTTCGATGCATGATGAAGGAGGTGACCTCGAATGGTAGGTGAATTAGAATTCGAACGTCCCGTTACTGAGCTAAGAAAAAAGATAGCAGAACTAAAGGAATTCACAAAAAAAGCGGATGTTGATTTATCGGCAGAAAATGATAGGCTAGAAGTCCGTTTAGAAAAGCTTGAGAAGGATATTTATGAAAATATGAGCCCTTGGGATCGTGTTCAAGTTGCACGCCATCCTGGGCGCCCGACAACATTAGATTATATTTCAATTTTATTTGATGATTTCATTGAATGTCATGGCGATAGAACATTTGGTGATGATGAGGCGATTGTTGGTGGGATTGCAAGATTTAAAGGGCTGCCAATAACCATTATTGGTCATCAGCGCGGCAAAGATACGAAGGAAAATATTCGGAGGAATTTTGGGATGCCACATCCTGAAGGATATCGGAAAGCCTTAAGATTAATGAAGCAAGCAGAAAAGTTTAGACGTCCAATTATTTGTTTTATTGATACAAAAGGAGCATATCCAGGAAAAGCTGCTGAAGAGCGGGGACAGAGTGAGGCGATTGCCCGAAACCTTTTTGAAATGGCAAGCTTAAAAGTACCTGTTGTTTGTATTGTTATTGGTGAAGGAGGAAGTGGAGGGGCTCTTGCTCTTGGGGTTGGAAATCATATTCATATGCTTGAAAACTCTACCTACTCTGTTATTTCACCAGAAGGTGCTGCTTCCATTCTATGGCGGGATGCCTCTCAAGCGAAAAAAGCGGCTGAAAGTATGAAAATAACGGCACCTGATCTAAAGAAGTTAGGAATTATTGATGAAATCATTCCTGAGGTGAAAGGTGGAGCACATAAAGATATGGAAAAACAAGCGAAAGAAATAGAGACTGTCTTATATCATTCTTTAAAAGAGCTTAGGACATTAACTGAAGAAGGGCTTGTTAATCAGCGGTATGGAAAATATAAATCAATTGGTGAAGTGTTAACAACAAATGAATTTATTGAAGTGAATTAAAAGCGTGCATGCAAGCACGTTTTTTACTTATCTAGAAAATGCTTCGAAAAATAATCTATTGATAATTTACGATTGTTGATTCAGTTGTGATTGCTCTATCTTCATGGTATTTTTATAGTGGGATACAAGAGTGAAAAATTTAGAATAACTTCGTATGTTATTTTTACGGGAGGAGATTTGTTTTGAAGCGAATAGGTGTGCTAACGAGTGGTGGGGATTCTCCAGGCATGAATGCAGCAGTTCGAGCCGTCGTCCGTAAAGCAATCTTTCATAATATAGAGGTTTATGGTATTTATGGAGGCTATACAGGATTGATTAGCGGAAATATTAAAAAGCTTGAACTTGGTTCTGTAGGAGACATTGTCCATCGTGGAGGAACAATTCTATACTCTGCAAGATGTGAGGAATTTAAAACAGAGCAAGGTCAGCTTAGAGGGATTGAGCAATTAAAGAAGTATGGAATCGAGGGTCTTGTTGTCATTGGTGGAGATGGTTCTTATCATGGTGGAAAAGCATTGACTGAATACGGTTTTCCTTGCATTGGTGTACCAGGTACAATTGATAATGATATTGCTGGAACACAGTTTACGATTGGCTTTGATACAGCTCTAAATACTGTTATAGATGCGATTGATAAAATCCGTGATACAGCAACTAGTCACGAAAGGACGTTCATTATCGAAGTAATGGGAAGAAACGCTGGGGATATTGCGCTTTGGTCTGGACTTGCTGGTGGAGCGGAAACAATCCTCATACCTGAGGAAGACTATGATATGGATGAAATTGCTGCTCGGTTATTGAAGGGGCATGAACGCGGAAAGAAGCATAGTATTATTATTGTCGCTGAAGGCGTCATAAGTGGGATGGAATTTGCTAAAAAGGTTAAAGAGAAAACTGATTTTGATACTCGTGTTTCTGTTTTAGGACATATGCAGCGTGGAGGTTCTCCAACAGCATTTGACCGTGTTCTTGCAAGTAGATTAGCTTCACGTGCTGTTGAGCTCTTAATTGAAGGCAAAGCAGGACGTGCAGTTGGCATAGAAAATAATCAAGTAGTTGATCATAAAATTTCTGAAGTTCTAAATGCGAAGCATACAGTGGATCTTAGCTTGTATAAACTATCAAAGGAACTTTCTATTTAAAAAGGCTTCTATCTATTTATTAACTGGAGGAAATTTGCATGCGTAAAACAAAAATCGTTTGTACGATTGGTCCTGCAAGTGAAAGTATCGAGAAATTAACTCAGCTAACCGAAGCTGGGATGAATGTTGCCCGCTTAAATTTTTCACATGGAAATTATGAAGAGCATGGTGAAAGAATACGGAATATCCGTGAAGCAGCAGAAAAGACAAATAAAACGATTGCAATTTTATTAGATACAAAAGGTCCAGAAATTCGTACACATAATATGAAGAATGACGCAATCGAGTTAAGAGTTGGGAATAAGATCATCATTTCGATGGATGAAGTAGTGGGAACAGAGGAAAGATTTTCCGTTACATATTCTGGTCTTATTAATGATATTAAGTACGGTTCGAGGATTTTGCTCGATGATGGATTAATTGGCTTAGAAGTAGAAAAGATTGATCATACAAATAAAGAAATTCATACAAAAATATTAAATAGTGGTGTATTAAAAAATAAAAAAGGTGTTAACGTCCCTGGTGTAGCTGTTAATTTGCCAGGAATTACTGAAAAGGATGCAAATGATATTCTCTTCGGGATTGAGCAAGGAATTGACTTTATTGCTGCATCTTTTGTCCGGAGAGCATCTGACGTTCTTGAAATTAGACAATTATTAGAAGAAAAACAAGCGACGCACATTAATATTATCCCTAAAATTGAAAATCAAGAGGGTGTCGATAAAATTGATGAAATTCTTGAGGTTTCTGATGGATTAATGGTTGCAAGAGGGGATCTTGGGGTAGAAATTCCTGCTGAGGAAGTCCCATTAGTGCAAAAACAATTAATAAAAAAATGCAATGAACAAGGAAAACCAGTCATAACGGCAACACAAATGCTTGATTCGATGCAGCGTAATCCCCGTCCCACAAGAGCGGAAGCAAGCGATGTTGCCAATGCCATATTTGATGGTACAGATGCAATTATGCTTTCCGGTGAAACAGCAGCAGGTTTATATCCAGTAGAAGCTGTGCAAACGATGCATAATATTGCTTCACGTGCTGAATCAGCATTGGCTCATAAAGAAATTCTTTCGTCACGTAGTAAAGATAATAAACATAGTATGACAGATGCGATCGGGCAATCTGTTGCTCATACTGCTCTTAATTTAGATGTAGATGCAATTATTACACCAACGGAAAGCGGCCATACTGCAAGAATGATCTCAAAATATCGACCAAAGGCTCCGATTATTGCTGTTACCTCACATGATTATGTATCGCGCCGTTTAGCTTTAGCATGGGGTGTTTACCCGAAGATGGGAAAAAAAGCAACAACAACAGATGACATGCTTGATACAGCGGTTGAAGAAAGCTTAAATAGTGGAATTGTCTCATCAGGCGATTTAGTTGTTATTACAGCTGGTGTTCCAGTTGGAGAGGCGGGAACGACGAATCTTATGAAAATTCACGTAATCGGTGATGTACTTATGAAGGCGCAAGGAATCGGAAGAAAATCAGCATTTGGAAAAGTAGTGATTGCTCGCAATGCAAACGAAGCAATTGCCAAAGTAACGGAAGGTTCTATTTTAGTAACAATTGGAACAGATCGTGAAATGATGCCAGCAATTGAAAAATGCAGTGCGGTCATTGCTGAAGAAGGTGGACTCACAAGTCATGCTGCTGTCGTAGGATTAAATATTGGAATTCCAGTTATCGTAGGTGCTAAAGATGCGACAACCCTTTTAAAAGACGGTCAGGAAGTTACGGTCGACTCCAATCACGGTGTTATCTATAATGGGCATGCGAGTGTTCTTTAATTAACGAAATTTAATAAAAAGATTTCTTTCGAGCAGGACTTGTAAATCAGGTCCTGTTTTTTCTCGATTATTATATCTTATTATGAAGTTTAGGACAATTAAAAAAACTTTTCTCACTTGAATGATATGACATATTTATGTATTTTTTGTGAACATGTTGCGTTATATGGAGAATTAGTATAACGTTTTATTTTGTAGTATAACACAATTAACACATAGCAATATTATATAACACATCAAAAGAGGAGAGAATTATGTCGAGTTATGTTCAGGGAGTATGGGGAAAGTTATGGGAAATGCATGATCAGACCAAAAAAACATTCATGCTTTTTTCAAGCAAGGGAGTAAATAATGCTGGAGATGCTACTTTAAAAAAGGCAGCTAAAGAAGTACAGAAAAATCCAAGAAATAATCGTTCCTTAAGGCAAAATATAGGATTTTTACTTGGGCCGTTATTGTTTTTTATCATTTTATTCGGCCTCTCTCCTGAGGGAATGCCGAAGAGTGCATTAGCAGTATTAGCAAGTACTGTCTGGATCGCAACATGGTGGATTACGGAGGCAATTCCAATTCCAGCAACCTCCTTACTGCCAATAATCCTGTTCCCAATAACAGGGGCAGTTGAAGGTGGCATTACAAATGCTTATGCTGATTCAACCATTTTTCTATTTTTAGGTGGGTTTATCATTGCAATTGCTATGCAGAAATGGGGATTGCATCGCCGAATCGCCTTAAATATTATTTTATTTGTTGGAACAAGTACGCAAAGAATTGTTCTTGGATTTATGGTTGCAACAGGCTTTCTATCTATGTGGATTTCGAATACAGCTACGGCAATGATGATGATGCCGATTGCAGCTGCCGTTATTGCTCACGTTACGAGTTCATTAGAAAGCTCATTAGAAAATAATAAAAATCTCGAAAATAATTTTGGGAGGGCCATTATGCTTGGAGTTGCTTACTCTGCTTCTATTGGTGGAGTTGGAACTTTAATCGGAACACCTCCAAATACGATTTTTGCAGGGATTGTAAAGGAATTATATAATGTTCAAATTTCCTTTGCAGGATGGATGTTATTCGGTGTTCCTTTAGCAACAATTATGCTTATCATTGTTTGGTTCTATTTAGTTAAATTTGCTTTTCCGATGAAGTTGAAAGAAATTCCTGGCGGGAAAACTGTTATCCAAGAAGAAAAGAATCAGCTTGGAGCAATGTCATTTGAAGAAAAATTAGTACTAGTCGTGTTTATCTTAACAGCACTTACATGGATAACACGATCTTTCATCCCTTTGCCGTTTGTGGAACGGCTCGATGACACGATTATTGCGATTATTGCATCCGTCATATTATTTATGTTGCCTTCAAAACAAGCGAAGGATGGAAAATTGATCAATTGGAATGATGCAAAAGAAGTGCCTTGGGGGATTTTGCTGCTTTTCGGTGGTGGACTGGCAATTGCAAAAGGCTTTAAAGAATCAGGTCTGGCACAATGGATTGGTGAGCAGTTAACAATATTACAAAGTGTTCATTTCTTAGTGCTAATTTTATGTGTAACAACACTTGTTCTTTTCTTAACAGAGATTACATCTAATACAGCTACAGCAACGATGATGTTTCCAATTATGGCATCACTAGGCTTAGCTTTAAATGTTCATCCATATGCATTAATGGTCGCAGCTGGCATTTCGGCATCATGTGCTTTTATGCTTCCTGTGGCAACACCCCCGAATGCAATCGTGTTCGGTTCAGGACTACTGAAAATAACCGATATGGTACGGGCGGGATTTTGGATTAATATTTTCTGTATATTCTTTATTACAGGAATGATTTATTTCTTTATGCCAATTGCATGGGGAATTGATATTCATGTGTTCCCAGATTCGTTAAAATAGGAATGAGAAAATTTTTGTTCTTGCATACTTTCTGTTAAAATGATGCTATAAGACAATTATGATTGAGGTGGCATCTTGCGCTATATTCTTTTGTTAATTATTGCTGTCCCTGCTGCAGAAATTGCGGTTCTTCTCTTATCGGGAAATTTAATTGGAGTATGGCCAACAATAGTATTGATTCTCTTTACTGGGATTTTAGGAGCGTATTTAACAAAAAAACAAGGACTTGAAACAATGAGGAAGGCTCAGGAGCAAATTCGCTATGGCCAAATCCCGCGGGAGGCAATTCTTGATAGTATTTGCGTTTTAGCAGGAGGCATTTTACTGCTTATACCTGGATTTATCAGCGATATAGCTGGCTTGTTAATGCTAATGCCGCCAACAAGGTATTATTGTAAAAAGCTAATGATTAGAGGCTTTCAAAAGTGGATAGATAGAAATACAATTACAATAATAAGATAAAGAAGGCTGCCCAAAACGGTGGTTTAGGTAGGAAACTTAAAAAGGGAAACCAAAGAATGCCATAAAATTAGTATTCTTTGGTTTTTTATTTTATAGTATTGTATTTATGCTAAAATGGATTTTATGAGTAGCATTGTAATTAGTTTTTACTTGAATGCAATAGCGGTAATCGTGCCAGAGTAAGTAGAAACTCAGAGGCTCAGTCACGCAACGGCGCTAATCACGCCAAAGAAATGTTTTTCAACTGAAAAATGTCCTTCATTCTTAAAAATGAAGGACATTTCCAATTTTATTTAGATTTTATTTCCATTCTCATTTCCTTTAATAAAAGCCCAAATATCGCGGAAGACATTCGCACGATAAAGCGTTGTAATAACGACAAGTGTAACAGGACCAACAATTAATCCAAGAAAGCCAATTAATTTAAAACCTACGAATAGGGCTACTAATGTTGCTAAAGGATCCATCCCGATATTAGAAGATAGAATTTTTGGTTCCATAATTTGCCGCTGTGTGAGGACAATGATATACAGAATGCCAAGTCCAATTGCCATCCCCGTATCTCCAATGATTGCTTCATAAATAATCCAAGGGACAAAGATTAATCCCGTACCTAAATAAGGAAGGATATCAACGATCCCAGTAATTAATGCAATCGTAATTGCATAATCAACACGCAAAATAAGCAGACCAATGAGAATAATAATGGTGGTGATCGATATTAATGTGGCTTGAGCCTTAATAAATCCAAAAAGAGCCTTCTTTAAATCTGCCCATACTGTTAAACTGCTTGATTTTATTTGTTTAGGCATTAATTTTCCAACTTGACTAGAAAGACGGTACCAATCTTTACTAATAAAGAAAGTTCCTAATAAGGAAAAAATGAGAACTGTAGCCGCATTAGGAATCCAAGAAATAATATTGGGAATTTTTCCGAAAAAAGCTTGGATAAATGAACCGACAGTTGTTCCAATTTTTGTGCCAACATTTTGGATGTTTGTTAAAATGGTTCCCTGTTGTCCACTGTTAAGATTACTTAATAAGCTTGTAAGCTGATTATACATTGGCAAAATTTGTGCAGCAAAAAACTCCTCGATATAGTCGATTAATGTTTCTAAATGATCAGGAATAACTTTCGCTAAATAATCTGCACCGGAAACAATTTCAACAATTAGCAATGTGATAAGCCCAGCAAAAATACCAATTAGTAAAACAATACTAATAAGAACGGAAAGTACCCTTGGCATTCTCGCTTTCTTCTCAAGGAAATTGACAAGTGGGTTAATGAGAAACGCAATGGCAATACCAATTAAAAAGGGATAGGCTACTTTTGCTAAAAAGAGAAAACCGATTACAAAAAGAAACACGCATCCGATAACTAAAAGGAATCTTCCTGTTCGAGCTATGTATACATTATTCAAGAAACAACCTCCTATATTAATAATTGTATCTATTTTAAATTATATTCTTGAAGTTCGAGCACGTGAACAATCGTTCTTCGATTGTCTCGAGGCTGCTTCCATTTTTCTACTATCATACACTATATTAATACGCTGGAGAAATATAAAAAGATTCATTGTAAGGAAAGAAAAGAAGCAATAAATTAAAATTATGTTAATATAATTATATCGTTAGGAAGTGTGAAGAGCATGACTATACAGCCATATGTCTTTTTACTGTTAATACTCGCTATTAGTTTTATCGCAAAAAATCAATCTTTAATAATTGCTACTGCCATCCTTATTATATTGAAGCTAATTGGATTCGATTCGAAAGGTTTTGCCTATTTACAATCAAAGGGGATTGATTGGGGAATAACGATCATAACAGTTGCTGTTTTAGCACCAATCGCAAGTGGAGAAATTGGCTTTAAAGACTTAACAGCTGCATTTAAAACACAAAATGCATGGATTGCATTGATCTCTGGTGTGGCTGTTGCCCTTCTTGCTAAAGGGGGAATTGGATTGCTAGCTGATGAACCACATATTACAACAGCACTTGTAGTTGGGACGATTTTTGCTGTAGCCTTTTTAAAAGGGGTTCCAGTAGGTCCACTTATTGGTGCAGGAATCGCATACGTGATAATTAAATTTTTCGAGTTTTTTAAATAATTTTTCTTGTAAAATAATAATTTTTTCACATTTTCGTCACTTTTCGTTTCCAAATGCTAGATTATTGTTTATAATGGACATGTGTATAATGAATCGATAAATTTGGAAAAATTGAAATGTAAGCATTTTCTTTTTGGGGATGATTGAGCAAGCGCTCAATTTTGAACAATCATTTTGGTCTTTTGTTCGACGATAACAGTCGACTTTAAAGGCAAATTAAGCCAATAGAAGGATTTACTAGAGTTGAAAAATGGGATTCAACTTAAAAAATTACAAACAAATGGGTATGGGGAAATTTTTACTAAGCAAAGGAGAGATTCAGGATGACAATAACACGCGGTCTTGAAGGGGTAGTTGCTACTACTTCGTCTATCAGCTCGATCATTGACGACACATTAACATATGTGGGCTATGATATTGATGATTTAGCTGTAAATGCTAGCTTTGAAGAAGTGATTTATCTTTTGTGGCACAGAGAACTTCCAACTAAATCACAATTGGAGGAGTTAAAAAATCAATTAGCTGATCATGCTAACTTACCGAAGGAAGTATTGGAACATTTTAAAATGTATCCGATTAATAAAGTACACCCAATGGCTGCTCTAAGAACAGCTATATCTCTATTAGGTTTATACGATGAGGAAGCAGATTTAATGGATTCTGAGTCTAATTATAAGAAAGCGGTACGTCTACAGGCAAAAATGCCAGCACTTGTAACGGCGTTTGCTAGAACACGAAAAGGTCTTGAGCCGATTGCACCTAGAAAAGATCTTGGTTTTGCGGCTAATTTTTTGTATATGTTGACTGGAAAAGAGCCAGAGCCAATAGCCATTGAAGCATTTAATAAAGCTCTCGTTCTACATGCGGATCATGAATTAAATGCATCAACTTTTACAGCGCGTGTATGTGTTGCTACATTGTCAGATGTATATTCTGGGGTCACTGCAGCAATCGGAGCACTAAAAGGTCCATTGCATGGTGGTGCTAATGAAGCAGTCATGAAGATGCTTACTGAAATTGGCACTTTAGAAAAAGTTGGGCCTTATGTATATGAAAAGCTAGAGAAAAAGGAAAAGATTATGGGATTCGGTCATCGCGTCTATCGAAAAGGGGATCCACGAGCGAAGCATTTAAGAGAAATGTCAAAGAAATTGACGGATCTTACTGGTGAATCACATTGGTATCAAATGTCTGAGATGATTGAAAGCATTGTAACAGGCGAGAAGAATTTGCCGCCAAATGTTGATTTCTACTCAGCTTCTGTTTATCACAGCTTGGGAATTGATCATGACCTATTCACACCAATATTTGCTGTGAGCCGAGTATCTGGGTGGCTTGCACATATTCTTGAACAATATGAAAATAATCGCCTAATCCGTCCTCGTGCAGAATATACTGGTCCAGGGATGCAGAAATACATTCCGATTGAGGAGCGTTTATAGAAAAACGGAAGCGGCTTGTTTTACTTTATGAAAAAATAGATTTAATAAAGAGAACAGATGAAGGTTAGGGGCAATTGCCTTCTAACCTTTGATTCTGATAGATAAGCAATTACCTATTTTAGGGATGGGCTAATTGTTAAAGCGTTTCAAAAAATGGAGGGAATTATGATGCAAGGTGAAAAGATCACGGTAAGTAATGGAGTACTAAACGTTCCAAACAATCCAATTGTTCCGTTTATTGAAGGAGATGGAACGGGTCCTGATATTTGGGCTGCAGCTTCAAGAGTACTAGATGCTGCTGTTGAGAAAGCTTATAAAGGCGAACGTAAAATTGTCTGGAAGGAAGTTCTCGCAGGTGAAAAGGCATATAATCAAACGGGTGAGTGGCTGCCTTCTGAAACATTAGAAACGATTAACGAATATTTAATTGCGATAAAAGGGCCATTAACTACACCAATCGGCGGCGGAATTCGTTCATTAAATGTTGCTTTACGTCAAGAATTAGATCTTTATGTTTGCTTGCGTCCTGTTCGTTGGTTTGAAGGTGTTCCTTCTCCGGTAAAACGTCCGCAAGATACGGATATGGTTATCTTCCGCGAAAATACAGAAGATATTTACGCTGGAATTGAATATGCAAAAGGCTCAGATGAAGTGAAGAAACTTATTTCTTTCCTTCAGGATGAACTTGGTGTTAATAAAATTCGTTTTCCTGAAACTTCAGGCATTGGCATTAAGCCAGTTTCTGAAGAAGGAACGAAACGTTTAGTGAAAGCTGCCATTGAATATGCAATTAAAGAAGGTAGAAAAACATTAACGATCGTTCATAAAGGGAATATTATGAAATTTACAGAAGGCGCCTTTAAAAACTGGGGCTATGAGCTTGCTGAACAAGAATATGGTGATAAAGTATTCACATGGGCACAGTATGATCGCATCAAAGATACAGAGGGTGCTGATGCAGCTGATAAAGCGCAAGCAGGTGCAGAAGCTGCGGGCAAAATTATTGTTAAAGATGCAATCGCTGACATCTTCTTACAGCAAATTCTGACGCGTCCTAAAGAATTTGATGTAGTAGCAACAATGAATTTAAATGGTGATTATATTTCAGATGCGCTTGCGGCACAGGTTGGCGGCATTGGAATTGCGCCGGGCGCAAATATTAACTATGTAACTGGGCATGCTATTTTTGAAGCTACACATGGTACTGCACCAAAATATGCAGGTTTAGATAAAGTAAATCCATCATCTGTTATACTTTCTGGTGTATTAATGCTTGAACATTTAGGCTGGAATGAAGCTGCAAACTTAATCGTGAAGTCGATGGAAAAATCGATTGCTTCGAAAGTTGTAACTTATGACTTTGCACGCTTAATGGAAGGTGCAACAGAAGTAAAATGCTCTGAATTTGGTAATGTATTAATTAAAAATATGTAATAAGCAAAATTGACAGCAATGGAGGTGTTGCAATATGGCAACACCTCTTACATAATTGATAAAGCTACATATTTTTTAAACTGAAGGGAAGATATTCAATGTCATTAAAACGTAAAAAGATTTCTGTAATTGGAAGCGGATTTACAGGGGCAACTACTGCATTTTTTCTTGCTCAAAAAGAATTAGGGGATGTTGTTATAGTTGATATCCCACAAATGGAGAACCCAACTAAGGGAAAAGCTTTAGATATGCTTGAAGCTAGCCCTGTCCAAGGCTTTGATGCAAATATTATCGGTACTTCTAACTATGAGGATACGAAGGATTCTGATATCGTTGTTGTAACGGCTGGTATTGCGCGTAAGCCAGGGATGAGCCGTGATGATTTAGTGCAAACAAACCAAAAAATTATGAAAAGTGTTGCGCAAGAAATCGCTAAATACTCTCCTAACTGTTTTATCGTTGTATTGACAAATCCTGTTGATGCAATGACCTATACTATTTTTAAAGAGTCTGGCTTTCCGAAAAACCGTGTAATTGGTCAATCAGGCGTGCTTGATACTGCTCGTTTCCGTACTTTTGTTGCCCAAGAATTAAATTTATCCGTAAAAGATATTACTGGATTCGTTCTTGGCGGACATGGAGATGATATGGTACCTTTGGTTCGTTATTCATATGCAGGTGGGATTCCACTAGACACATTGATTCCTAAAGATCGTCTTGAAGCAATTGTTGAACGCACACGTAAAGGTGGCGGAGAAATCGTTAACCTATTAGGTAACGGAAGTGCATACTATGCTCCAGCAGCATCTTTAGTGGAAATGTGTGAAGCTATTCTTAAAGATCAGCGCCGTGTCCTTCCATCGATTGCTTATCTTGAAGGAGAATATGGCTATGATGGAATTTACCTAGGTGTTCCAACGATTCTAGGTGCAAACGGAATTGAAAAAGTAATTGAGCTTGAATTAACAGCTGATGAAAAAGTTGCCCTTGATAAGTCTGCAGAAGCAGTTCGCAATGTAATGGCTGTTTTAGCTTAATAAAGAATAGATAAAAAATTCGAGGATCTCCTCGGATTTTTTTATGTTATAATAATTTAACTAAACTGAATAATTTTGCTAATCAGCTTTTAGTCATTAATACTTTAGGAGGTGCAGTAAATGTTACTTGGGAGAAAACGAAAATTAGGGAGAAAGATAGAAGAAATTTCTGTCGGAGAAAAATTAACCTTAGCTGAGAAAATAGAAGATAAAGATTTATTATTATATCTTGGTTTAACAGATGATGCGAGTCCATTGTTCATTCAGCATGATTATGCCTCACAAACGCCATACAAAAAACCGATTGTTCCAAGCATTATGCTTAACGGAATCGTAAATTCGGCTATTTCTAAATATTTGCCTGGGCCTGGAAGTCATATTTTAAAGCAAGAAATTGAATACATAAAGCCAGTTTATCATTACAGTATCATACAGTTTCTTTTTGAAGTTACCGAAGTAAGCCATCATAATCATACTATCCAAATTAAAGTAGCTGGTACGAATGAGGAGAATGAAGTCGTCCTTCAGGGCATACTTCTAGTGTGTCCTCCTCATAAGCTACATACAATGGAAGGTTCTGTCCTTGAAAATTTTTAAAAAAATATTTGACGTTGTAAGAGGAGATGTGATTGATGCATCTCTTTTTTTATTTATGGTATGTCTACGAAAATTTTGTATAATGAAAGGGTAATGTTAGTAATTGAGCAAGAACAATAAATCTTATGGAGGCTCATATGGATAAAAGAATTCTCGTTGTTGATGATGAACAATCAATCATAACTTTATTGAAGTACAATTTGGAGCAGGCAGGTTTTATTGTGTTGACAGCAATGGATGGCGTAGAAGGAATGAACATCGCTATCTCTGAAAAGCCGGACTTAATCGTACTTGACCTAATGCTCCCTAAGCTAGATGGGATTGAGGTTTGCAAGCAGCTTCGACAACAAAGAGTTTTGACACCCATCTTAATGCTAACAGCAAAAGATGATGAGTTTGATAAAGTGCTTGGACTAGAATTAGGTGCAGATGATTATATGACAAAGCCGTTTAGTCCCCGCGAGGTAATTGCTCGAGTGAAAGCAATCTTTAGAAGGACCCAGCTTTTCTTAGCAGATGCAGAGAAAAGTGAGGAAGAAACAGAGTATCTACAAATTTCTAATTTAAAAATATACCCAGAGCTTTATGAAGCTTATTTTGAAGGGAATCTTTTGGAATTAACACCGAAAGAGTTTGAGCTTCTTTTATATTTAATGAAAAATAAGGGACGAGTTTTAACAAGGGATCAGCTCTTAAGTGCGGTATGGAATTATGATTTTGTTGGCGACACTCGGATCGTTGACGTGCATGTAAGTCATTTAAGAGAAAAAATTGAGGAAAATACAAAAAAGCCACAATATATTAAGACAATTCGTGGCCTAGGCTATAAGTTGGAGGAGCCGAAACGATAATGGTTAAATTCAAATCCCGACTTCTTTTTGGATTAATTACCCTCATATTAGCTGTATTAATCGGGCTAGGAATATTACTAGGTCAGTTATTCAAAAATTACTATATTCATACATTTGATGAGCGCTTAAAAAAAGAAAGTGAATTAATTTCAAGCTATATTGTTGAAGAGGGCGGTATTTGGTCATTACAGAACGAAATGATTCAGAATTTTAGTAACTTGCTTGAGGCACGAGTCACGGTTGCTGATACGACGGGAAAGATTATTTATGATAGCAACCTTTTTGAGGATACAAGCAGTGAACAGCATCAAAAAATAATTAATGAAATGATCGGCAAAAAGGCAGATGAACAAAACCTTATTGAAATAAAGGATGACTATGACCTTCATTATTATTGGATGCCGATCATTTATTCTGGGATAAATGAAGGCTATTTATTTATTAGTACAAAAATAGCGGAAATCAATGATGCCTACAAGCAAATTTGGCTCATATTAATCATCAGTCTAAGCTTTTCGTTTGTCGTTATTCTAATTTTAGGGACAAGGATTACTGCTCGTTATACGAAGCCGATTGAGTCAGTAACAAAGACAGCCATTGAGCTTGCTAAAGGAAATTATCGTGCGCGAACATATGAGGATCTGATTGATGAAACGGGTATGCTAAGTGCTTCAATTAATGTTTTAGCAAGAAATTTACAAGAAACGGTTAAATCACAGGAAATGCATCGGGATCGGCTTACCGTACTTATTGAAAACATGGGAAGTGGACTATTATTAATTGATAGTAGGGGCTATATTAGCCTAGTGAATCGAACTTATAAAGAAGTATTCAATGTTAAAGGATCGGATTATTTAGAGCATCTTTATTATGATGTGATTAAACATCATGAAATAACAAAATTAATTGAAGAGATATTTATGACTGAACAAAAAACTCGAAAACATATGATTCTTCCTCTAGGGATTGAGAGACGTCATTTTGAAGTATATGGTGTTCCTATTATTGGTTCGAATGCAGTTTGGAAAGGAATCCTTCTCGTATTCCATGATATAACGGATCTGAAGAAGCTTGAACAGATGCGCAAGGATTTTGTCGCGAATGTTTCACATGAGTTAAAGACGCCGATCACATCGATTAAAGGTTTTTCAGAGACATTACTCGATGGAGCGATGGAGGATAAGCAGGCATTAGAAGCCTTTTTGAAAATAATTTTACAAGAGAGTGACAGGCTACAGTCTTTAATTCAAGATTTGCTAGATTTATCAAAAATTGAACAACAGGGCTTTAAATTATCCATTCAGTATTATAACCTGCTAGATACAATTGAAGAAGTGTTGGCCATGATTCAAGGAAAAGTCGTGGAGAAAGAGATTAAGATAGAGTATGAAAAACAGAATACACCCATGATGATTAAAGCAGATGCTGATCGATTGAAACAAGTTTTTCTAAATTTAATTACGAATGCGCTCACCTATACTCCTAAAGGTGGGTCGATTTATCTTTCACTAACGGAGAGTAATTCAAAAATAACAATCAAAATAAAGGATACTGGGATTGGGATTGAGAAAAAAGAAATTCCGAGAATTTTTGAAAGGTTTTATCGAGTAGATAAAGCTAGAAGTCGCAACTCTGGTGGGACAGGACTTGGGCTTGCGATCGTAAAGCATATCATTGAGGCACATAGAGGAAACATCTATGTTGAAAGTGAGACTGGAAGAGGAACGACATTTATTATTGAACTCAATACATTTTTTTCGCCTGATTAAACTTGGTGAAAAGTGAAACTTTTGCACTTTTTATCCGTAATTAAAGATATGAAAAGAAGAGAAAGGGGAGAGAAGATGGTTAGTCTAAAGAGAATATATACGGTTACTGGCCTTGTGCTGCTAATTATAGTGCTAGGTATTACTGCAGTAACGACATGGTATACAGTAGATGAATCAGATCAGGCAGTTATTCTAACTTTTGGAAAGGTTGATGAGGCTGTTACTGAACCTGGTCTTCACTTCAAAATGCCATGGCCAATTCAGGAAGTCGAAAAATTATCGAAGGAAACATTTAGTCTTCAATTCGGTAGTGAAGATAAAGCAGGCAATAGGAAGGATTTTCCTGAAGAAACGAAAATGATTACTGGGGATGAATTTATTGTCCTTGCTGATCTAGTTGTTCAATGGAAAATTACAAACCCTGAAAAATACTTATATAATGCGCAAAATCCGAAAGAAATTCTATATGATGCTACCTCAGCTTCATTAAGAAGTATTATCGGAAGCTCATTAATTGATGATGCCTTAACATCTGGAAAAGCAGAAATTGAAGCAGATGTGAGAGATTTATTGTCATCCTTAATTGAGAAATATGATGTTGGTATTTCAATACTTGCCGTAAAGCTTCAAGATGTCGAGCTACCAAATGAGGAAGTTCGCAAAGCATTTACAGATGTGACAGATGCTCGTGAAACAGCAGATACGAAAAAGAATGAAGCAAAAAAATATGTTAATCAGCGCATGAATGAAGTAAAAGGGGAAGAAGCTGCGATTAATTCAAAAGCACAAGGTGAAAAGGCTGCACGTATAGAAAAAGCTCGTGGAGATGTGGCAGTTTTCAATAAGCTATACGAGGAATATAGCAAAAATCCTGACATAACAAGGGAACGACTTGTTATTGAAACACTTGAACAAGTTCTCCCAGGTGCTGAAATTTATATTATGAATGATGACGGTAACACGTTGAAATATTTCCCGATCCGTCCTCTTGAAAAAGAGCTTCCAAATGAAAAAGAGGAAGGAAGTGACACAAAAAAATGAGTGATCAAAACGTAGTAAATATACATGAGCGTACAAAAGGAAATTTACAATGGCAAAAATATATTAAAGGTGGATTTTTTCTCGTTATTCTTCTCATCCTGCTTGGTCTTCTTTTAAGCAATCTTTTCATCGTCAAAGAAGGTGAATATAAAGTGGTTCGCCAGTTCGGTGAAGTTGTAAAAATCATTGACGAACCAGGGTTGAGCTATAAAATCCCATTTGTTCAAAGTGTGACAACATTACCGAAGTATCAATTAACATCTGATGTTTCAGAGGCTGAAATAAACACAAAAGATAAGAAACGAATGATTATTGATAATTATGCTGTTTGGCGAATCGAAGATCCAAAGAAGATGATTGCGAATGCGAGAACATTAGAAAGTGCTGAAGCAAGGATGGAAGAATTCATTTATTCTGTTACGCGTGCGGAGCTTGGTCGGGTAATTTATAACGATATTATTAATGATGAGAAATCATCAAGAGGATCACTAAATGATCAGATTACTGAGAAGGTAAATGAATTGTTGAAAAATGATAATTATGGAATTGTTGTGATAGATGTTCGCATTAAACGGACGGATTTGCCTCCAGAAAACGAACAATCTGTGTTCACAAGGATGATTTCTGAGCGCCAATCAAAAGCCCAAGAATATTTGTCACAAGGCGATGCTGAAAAAAATAGAATCATAGCAGATACGGATAAACAAGTAAGGGAAATTCTCGCAAAGGCTCAAGCTGATGCAGAAGAAATTCGTGCAGAAGGAGAAGGCGGAGCAGCGAAAATATACAATGAATCCTTTTCAAAGGATCCGAGCTTTTATTCTCTTTTCCGTACATTAGAATCGTATAAAAAGACGATTAATGACGAAACTGTTATTGTTCTTCCTTCTGATTCACCGTATGCCAGATTGTTAATGGGCTATACGAAATAATATAAGTTAATTTAATTAAGAACCGTTATTTTCCTTTCTTCATTTTCTCATGTTAAAATGAAGAAAGAAAATAGCGGTTTTTTGATAAGATAAGATGTGCCTGGTGAGGCGCTTTCGCATTTCTAAGGAGGTATTTTTTTGAGAAAAAAGCTTGTTTTAATTGATGGTAATAGCATTGCTTATCGGGCTTTCTTTGCTTTGCCGCTGCTAAATAATGATAAAGGGATTCATACGAATGCTGTTTATGGATTTACAATGATGCTTACGAGAATACTTGAGGAGGAAAAGCCTACCCATATACTCGTCGCATTTGATGCGGGAAAAACAACCTTCCGTCATAAAACATTTAGTGAATATAAAGGAGGAAGGCAAAAGACTCCACCTGAATTATCGGAGCAATTTCCTTTTATTAGAGAATTATTAGATTCATATGGAATTTCCCGCTATGAGCTCGAGAATTATGAAGCGGATGATATTATTGGAACATTGTCTTTGCAAGCAGAAAATGATAGCTACGAAGTGAAGATTATTTCTGGTGATAAGGATTTAACCCAATTAAGCTCAGAACGAACAACTGTTGCTATTACGAGAAAAGGAATTTCAGAAATTGAAGAATATACGCCAGCGTATATTCAAGAAAAGTATGGCATCACAGCGGAGCGGATTATTGATATGAAAGGTTTAATGGGTGACAGCTCAGACAATATTCCTGGTGTTCCAGGAGTTGGCGAGAAAACAGCCCTTAAATTGCTAAAGGAGTTTGGAACAATTGAGTCTGTTCTTCAGTCAGCAGACAAGGTAAGCGGGAAAAAGCTTCAGGAAAAGTTAATCGAGTTTAAGGAACAAGCGTTAATGAGTAAAGAGCTTGCTACGATTACAAGAGAAGCACCTGTCGAGATGACGTTAAGTGAAATTGAATATAAAGGCTATGAAACAGATAAAGTAGTTAGCTTCTATAAGGAGCTGGGCTTCAACTCATTGCTGAATAAGCTTGAAGGCGATCATGATGGGGTTGAAGAAGAAGGCTTAGCAGAAATTGAGTATAAGATGATTGAAGAGATAACGGATGATATTTTTGCAGATGAGAATGCTTTTTATGTTGAAGTATTAGATGATAATTATCATTATGCAAATATTATCGGCTTCTCTGTTGCAAATGAAAAGGGAGCATTCTTCATTTCCAGTGAAACAGCACTAAGCTCAGAGGTTTTTAAAAAGTGGGCAGAGGATGAAAGTAAACGTAAGATTGTCTATGACGCAAAAAGATCAGAGGTATCCCTTCGTCACCATGGCATTCATTTAGCAGGAATTTCCTTTGATTTACTACTTGCTTCTTATTTAATTAATCCATCAGAAAAAATTGAGAATTTAACGTCTGTCGCTAAAAGTCATGAATATACTTCGATTCAAACAGATGAAGCTTTTTATGGGAAAGGAGCAAAAAGAAAAGTGCCAGAGGAGCGGTTGCTTGCTGAACATTTGGCACGAAAAGCAAATGCCCTTCTTTCATTGCAAAAGAAGCTAGATCGGGAACTAACTGAAAATCAACAAGCAGAATTATTTTATGAATTGGAATTGCCGTTAGCCTTTATTTTGGCAGATATGGAGTCTGCTGGCGTGAAAATGGATCTTGCTCGTTTGCAAGCGATGGGGGAAGAGATCCAAACAAAATTAGTGGCGATTGAAACGCGGATTTATGAATTAGCTGAAGAAACATTTAATATTAATTCACCTAAGCAATTAGGGGTTATTTTATTTGATAAACTAGGGCTTCCTGTCATAAAGAAAACAAAGACAGGCTCCTCAACTTCAGCTGATGTTCTTGAAAAACTAGAGCATAGTCATGAAATTATCCGTGAGATTCTTAATTATCGCCAGCTTGGAAAACTTCAGTCTACTTATATTGAAGGTTTATTAAAAATCGTAAATAAAGAGACTGAGAAGGTGCACACAATTTATAATCAGGCTTTAACGCAAACAGGACGGCTAAGTTCAACCGATCCGAACTTGCAAAACATTCCGATCCGATTAGAAGAGGGAAGGAAGATCAGACAAGTCTTTATTCCATCAGAAAAAGATTGGGTGATGTTTGCTGCCGATTATTCACAAATTGAATTAAGAGTACTTGCTCATATTGCCGATGATGAAAAACTTATTCAAGCTTTTCAGGAAGATATGGATATTCACACAAAAACGGCGATGGATGTATTCCATGTCGCAGCAAATGAAGTGACATCCAATATGCGTCGCCAAGCAAAGGCAGTTAATTTTGGAATTGTCTACGGAATTAGCGATTACGGCCTTTCACAAAGCCTTGGAATTACACGGAAGGAAGCTGGCCAGTTTATTGAGCGCTACTTAGAAAGCTATCCAGGAGTTAAGCAGTATATGGATAATATTGTGATGGATGCAAAGCAAACAGGCTACGTGTCAACATTGCTTCATCGCAGAAGATATCTTCCTGAGATCACAAGCCGAAACTTTAATCTCCGCAGCTTTGCCGAGCGTACTGCGATGAATACACCGATTCAAGGAAGTGCTGCCGATATTATTAAAAAAGCAATGATCGATATGGCAAGCCGCCTAGAAAAAGAAAATCTAAAAACGCGTCTTTTGCTGCAAGTACATGATGAGCTAATTTTTGAAGCTCCGAAAGAGGAAATTGAGACATTGAAGAGAGTTGTTCCAGAGGTAATGGAACATGCCGTTGAACTGAAAGTTCCACTTAAAGTTGATTTTTCCTTCGGACCAACATGGTTTGATGCGAAATAAATACGAATTTTGAGGGAGAAGCTTATGCCAGAATTACCAGAGGTTGAAACGATACGCAGAACTTTACAGGAATTAGTGATCAATAAAAAGGTCGCTCATGTTTCCGTTTTTTGGCCGAAAATTATTAAACATCCGGAGGAGGCTTCTCAATTTACAGATGCCTTAGTTGGACAAACGATTACGGATATCGGCAGAAGAGGAAAATTTCTAATTCTATATACAACGGATTTCGCACTAGTATCCCATTTACGGATGGAAGGGAAATATGGACTTTTCCATAAGGAGGATCCGGTTGAGAAACATACACATATTATCTTTCATTTTACAGATGGAACAGAGCTTCGATATAAGGACGTGCGGAAATTTGGGACGATGCATCTTTACCTAAAGGGAGATGAGTTTAAGGTACTTCCGCTTTCCCAGCTTGGGCCAGAGCCGCTATCAGATGAATTTACAACAGAGTTATTAGTTTCACGGCTGGCAAAAACGAAAAGAAATATTAAGGCGGCCCTTCTTGATCAAAAAATCATTGTTGGGATTGGTAATATTTATGTGGATGAGGCGTTATTTCGGTCGTCCATTCACCCAGAGCGTCCTGCGGATAGTCTAACAAATAAAGAAATAATGAAGCTGCATGAGGAAATTATTGCAACTTTAACTGAAGCTGTTCAAAAAGGTGGGAGTACGATTCGTTCGTACGTTAATTCACAAGGTCAGATTGGCATGTTTCAGCTTGAACTTTATGCTTATGGTCGTGCAGGAGAAGAGTGCAAAATATGCGGAAGTACGTTAGAAAGAATTATTTCAGGTGGTCGAGGGACGGTCTTTTGTCCATCATGCCAACAGAAATAAGCAATTGCCAGCTTACTGTCTGCTTTTCGTTCCACTTTCTTAATGGGATGATGCAAGGGGTTACTGACTAAAGAATTGAGACAGATTTCGAGCTTGGAATTTTATTAACAACGGATAGGCTTCTTCCATATACTATCTTAGCAATTGATAGGGAAGGGGTACTATTCAAATGATGCATATAATTTCGCTGCTAATATTAGCATTTGCTGTCAGTCTTGACAGCTTTAGTGTTGGATTAACATATGGTTTAAGAAAAATGCTAATCCCGTTTAAATCGATTGTCGTTATCGCCTGCTGTTCAGCCATTGCTTTAATTACTGCGATGGCAATTGGTCAATTTTCTATTAAGTTTTTAGATCCTCGTTTAGCCGAAAGTCTTGGAGGGATCATTCTAATTTTTCTCGGGGCTTGGGTTTTGTATCAATTTTTCCGTCCTGAAAAAGCAAAAGATATCCTTCCGCATGAAAAAACAATTATTAATTTCGAAATTAAATCATTAGGATTAGTCATTAATATTTTACAAAAACCAATGTCTGCGGATTTTGATAAATCGGGAACGATTACAGGAGTTGAAGCACTTATGCTTGGAATTGCTCTTTCTCTTGATGCGTTTGGGGCTGGGATTGGTGCCGCAATGATCGGATATTCTGCCTACTCTTTAGCATTTGCCGCTGCGATTATGAGTTCATTATTTATTATAATGGGACTAAGGGTAGGAAAGCTTTTCGCAAATAGTGGCTGGATTCAGAAGCTTACCTTCCTTCCAGGTGTTTTATTAATTTTAATTGGAATTTGGAAAATATAGAAAGGGGCTTATGCATGTCTGTAGTAATAGGCTTAACAGGCGGAATCGCCAGCGGAAAAAGCACCGTTTCTTCTTTGCTGATTGAAAAAGGGATTACTGTAATTGATGCAGATGTCGAGGCCCGTTTAGCTGTTGAAAAAGGCGAGCAAGCTTATGACGAAATTATTGCCTACTTTGGGGCATGTATCCTCCAGGAGGATGGCGAGATAGATAGGAGTATGCTTGGTTCCATTATTTTTCATGATGAGGCTAAGCGGCTAAAGCTGAATAGCATCGTTCATCCTGCCGTTAGAAAACGAATGAACACGAAGAAGGATGAAGCGATTGAAACTGGTGAAAAATTAGTTGTTTTAGATATCCCGCTTCTATTTGAAAGTAAGCTAACAAATATGGCTGATAAAACATTGTTAGTCTATGTAGATGAGAAGACGCAATTACAGCGATTAATGAAACGAAATCAACTTTCAGATGTCGAGGCTCTTGCAAGAATTCAATCACAAATGCCATTAAAGGATAAGCTGGAATTGGCAGATGCTTTCATAAATAATAATGGAACGATTGAGGAAACAGAAGATCAGCTTAACGAAATCTTGCATAAATGGAATGTGATCTAAAAGAGCCAGATGGCTCTTTTTATTTTCTAAATCAGTTTATTATAATTTACATATTGCTTAACTGATAAAATTTCTGAAAAATAGAACATTTTTATGTGGCATTTTACTAATCACAAAACGTTATGATTATGTTATACTAATTACATTATAAATCATTAAAAGTATAACGTTTTGTGGAAGGAGCCGTAAAATGAAGGCGAAAATAGCGATTAATGGCTTTGGAAGAATTGGCCGAATGGTTTTTAGAAAGGCGATACTTGATGATGACCTTAATGTGGTAGCCATAAATGCAAGCTATCCTGCGGAAACTTTGGCCCACTTGATTAAATATGATACGAATCATGGGAAATTTGAAGGAAATGTAACAGCAGCTGATAATGCGCTAATTGTTAATGGAAAACGAGTTCAATTGCTTAGCAATCGTAACCCACAGGAACTTCCATGGAAAGAGCTAAACATTGATATCGTAATTGAAGCAACGGGTAAATTTAATTCACGTGATAAAGCAGCCCTACATTTAGAGGCTGGGGCAAGGAAAGTTATTTTAACAGCCCCCGGGAAAAATGAGGATGTCACGATCGTAATGGGAGTTAATGAAAGCGCATTAAATATTAATGAGCATGATGTCATTTCGAATGCTTCGTGTACAACAAATTGTCTTGCACCTGTTGCAAAGGTTCTTGATGATCAATTTGGGATTGAAAATGGTTTGATGACTACTGTTCACGCCTATACAAATGATCAGAAGAACATAGATAATCCACATAAGGATTTACGTCGTGCCCGTGCTTGTGGCCAGTCGATTATTCCAACATCAACAGGAGCGGCAAAAGCCTTAGCTTTAGTACTTCCACAATTAAAAGGAAAATTACATGGGATGGCATTACGTGTGCCGACACCAAATGTTTCCCTCGTTGACTTAGTTGTCGATTTAAAAAGTGATGTGACAATTGATCAAATAAATGAAGCATTTAAAACAGCATCTGAAACGTATTTAAAGGGAATTTTAGATATTTCTAATGAGCCTTTAGTATCGATTGACTATAATACAAATGAATTTTCAGCAATTATTGATGGTTTATCAACGATGGTCATCGGTGATAAAAAAGTGAAGGTTTTAGCATGGTATGATAATGAGTGGGGCTATTCAAGCCGCGTAGTGGATCTTATGAAATATGTTGCGCAAGAACTTGCAAAAGCTTCCGCAGTCAAAGTTGGTTAATTATTTGTTAAATAGGACTTACTAATTAGTAGGTCTCAGATTGTGGGGCTGTCTGCTAACTAGACAGCCCTTTCATATTTTTCATCTTGTTTCATCATTTTTTCACTTGTGCTTTGGAAAACTAAGTGAATTTTTTGTGAACATTATCTTGCAAAATAGAACTAAACAAAGTATACTAGTCCTCGTGAACTTCCTGAATTTTGGCCGATTATTAGCTACTTAAAGGGTTAGGACCTCTC
>JAEWDX010000227.1 GCA_023389895.1 Bacillota bacterium | reverse complement strand
TTATTGAACTAAAGCCTCCGTTCAACAAGGTTTTTGTATTTTTTCAAGTACAAGAGGACCCGTTTTTTTTGTCTTTGTATTGACTGGCCGAACTTTGATACGAGTAGGACGCATTATAGGAGAAACTTCATCCAAACTCCCAGCCCAAGTAGTTTCTCCATATTTAGTTAAAGGAGACAATGAGAAAATCCAACTTATTTCATTTGGAATATATGCTAATACTTCATAACCATCATAATCCCCAAAACTAGATGGTTTTGGTAAATGAAGTGCGTGAACACTGAGACTTGTTCGTTCATCATTAAACTTTCTTTCAATATTATAAATCAGTGCTACTCCTCTAGCATTTTTAGGTACGTTTTTTGTTGGCTCAAGTATTGCTGAACAAGGTGTCAATTCTTCAAAATTCTCAGAGTGTTTTTGTGAAGGAAGAATTACTAAAACGAAGATAAGGCTAAAAAGCAATTTTTTCATTTCTGATTCTCCTTAAATTTGTTTAGTATCATTATTCCCCAAAACTCCATATTTATTGTATTTCTATAGTCCCTTGTTGCACTAAACTGCTCCGTTCGTTTAACAAGAAAAAAGAGCTGCATACGCAACTCAATGATCTTCAAGTAAAGCGCCCTGTTAGTTAAAGAAGGAAATCAAATTTCGCTAAAAAACAAGAAGAATATGCAGGCTATTAAAGAAAAGATTCCAGTCCCTAAAGCAATAGTTCCATTAGCGACGTTATATTTATTTTTCTTTCTCAGCTTAAACATGAAAAGTAGTCCCGTGGTTGTTGAAATAAGGAAAATTATAAAAAAACCGATAGGCACAATATACATTTAATTAATTCCTCCATTTTTAAGCTTTTTGCTCAAATAAACTGTCCATTAGTTTAAGTGTAATCCTTCATAGTACCAATTCAATTAAATATAAATATTTATTTACTATATTCAACAATCTGGCCATTTAATGAAAATGAGCGTTAATCCTTATTACAGAATCGCGCCCGATCGTAATATGAGGTTAGCCAGATTTTTCTGGTTGACCTTTTTCGTTTAGGTCTTATTATAACGGTAGTCGGGGTAGAACGTAGCGCCCGTGGGACTTCATCCCGTCAACAAAACTGTTCACCCCCTACTTGTATAAACATGTTTTGAGCTGGTTGGGACAAGGATCCCGTTTAACAAGCGAACCTATGATATTACAAGCAGCTTTAGGGGTTACCGACGAATTTAATTTTTTTAAGGAGGAGATTTGATTATGAATCCAGTCGTAGGTCTGGATGTTTCAAAAGGAGAAAGTCAGGTTCAAGCCTTTTTAGATAAAGGCAAACCATATCGTAAGAGCTTTAGTATTAAACATACTCTTGACGGTTTAGATAATTTATTAGAATTTCTTAGGGATATAGAGAAAGTGGCTGATGGTAAGCAACCTTCGGTTATTTTAGAATCTACAGGTCAATATCATATGCCTGTCATTCAATTTTTGGAGGAGCAACAATACGTCTATATTATTGTAAACCCACTTATCTCTCATCGTACTAGAAGTACAAATTTACGCAAAGTAAAGACAGATGCCATTGATGCCTATCATCTATGTGAACTGTATTACAAGGAAGAGTTAGAGCCACATAAGAAAAGAGGCATACACCTCTTAAATCTTCGTAATCTCACTAGACAACAAGAAACGGTATCAAGCACGGCTGCACAAACAAAGTTACAGCTACAATCCATCTTAGATCAAGTTTTCCCTGAATATAGAGGCGTCTTTGGAAATCTCTATTCAAAAATTTCGTTACAGATTCTAGCAATCTTCCCAACCTCTAAAAAGGTTTTAAGTGTTAGCGAATCAGATCTTACTAATAAAATTGCGGAATTATGTACAACCCGTTCAGAAAAATGGGCAAAAGAAAAGGCAATTAAATTGAGAGAGGCTGCATTACGTAATCCATTTCAAGACAACTTGTATCAAAGCCATATCTTTAACCTAAGAATGTTTATTAACATTGTTCTTCAATATCAAGAGCATCTATCAAAGTTAGCAGCAGAAATAGATGCCCTCGCTAAAGAAATTGAAGAATATGAGATAATCCAGTCCATCCCTGGTGTTGGAGAAAAGATTGCGGCAACAATCATCTCTGAAATTGGGGAGATAGAGCGGTTTAACCATCCTAAAAAGCTAGTAGCATTCGCCGGAATAGATCCTAGCGTATACTCTTCTGGGCGGTTTACTGCTTCAATAAACCGTATAACCAAAAGAGGTTCTAGTAGGTTAAGGCAAGCGTTGTTTATGGCTGTACAATGCGGTATAAGAGATGCACGTAAGCAAAAAACAAGTGATGAAATACTCCCTAGAAATAAGAAATTAAGAGAGTTCTACGATAAAAAACGCGAAGAAGGAAAACCTTTTAGAGTAGCAATAATTGCTTGTGCTAATAAGCTTTTACATTGGATTTATGCCCTACTAAAAAGGAAAGTAACCTTCCAAAATGCGGATTAAAAAGCACATCTAAGTACATTAAACAAAACCTTCCAACTTTAAAGAGGAAGGCTTATTTGGTGTACCCTTTTTTAGTATATCATGAGGGTTTAATTTTTTTATTGAAAAATCTTGACAACTATTAGCTGGTTTTGT
>JAEWDX010000172.1 GCA_023389895.1 Bacillota bacterium | reverse complement strand
GTATATAGCCGATTTTTTCGGAAGGGGCATCACGTCAAAGAAGGATGCTGTTTCCGCGTTTTCATCCGCGTTTACTTTTACAATTTTTACGTTGTCCCGCCGAGTCACGTCATAATCTTCGAGTATGGAACCGAACATGCGACAAGGCGAGTGCGATTTTACTCAGAAGTTGACCAGCGTAACCCCCTCGCTACACAAATCGTGTTTTAATGTACTATCTGTCGAATAACAAATCATGGGGATCATCTTCCTCCCTGTATTTTTCATCCAATCATGAAACCCACCCATCACATACTTCACAGATACTTTATATCTATTATTTGATACAAAAAAAGTTTGTTGCATTTCATCCCTCACCTCTCACATTCTATTACCTTGTAAATCGTCATTTTGTATCTTCTCCTTCAATTAATAAATAATTGATTAAATCTGTTGACTACTTATTGATTTTCCAATTGATCCAAAAACCGTTCACAATCCAGGGCAGCCATACATCCGCTACCTGCTGTTATGGATTGACGATAATGGCGATCTTGTACATCGCCGCAAGCGAACACACCTTCAACATTCGTTCGTGATGAGCCTGGCTGTACAACTAGATTACACGTTCGTCATGAGATACTACTTCGACTGGGGCAAGCCCAAGTTCCCACGTAATCTTACTGTTCGCACGAGCACGGTCCTGCATAATTTTGGAGGCTCGTAGCTCCGTGCGCCGGTGCACGACATGTACCTCACTGGCGCTCGGCTTGCTTACGAATGTTGTCCATCAATTCATGCCCAATAATGCCTTGTGTGAAGCCTGGAAAATTCTCAACGTCGGTCGTCGTTGTATCACTTCCTCTATAACCTCATTCGTTCTAAAATGAGTCCAAAGCGTGTTCTTTCACGTATTGACGAATGACATCTGCCTCTGAGCTTAATGATGCTTCCGCTTTCACCTCGATTTGAACGCCTCCTTTTATTAACATATTTCCAATAAAACAATTTTGCTCTGCAGTCACAACTGCTTCTCTTGCAGATTGAACTTGTTCTTCTGTTGCATCTGCAGCCAAAACGATGTGTGGAAAATGAACGATTCTCACTCCCTCTTCTGATTGGGTTGCCTCCGAATTCATAATCAATCCGGAAATAGGCAATTGTTGAGTATCGAGTGTAATAGTAAGTGTTGAGGTATAGCAGGCTGCCGCAGCAGATACTAGTATTTCCATCGGATTTGCGCCTTGCCCGCTGCCGCCGAATGATTCCGGGATAGCAATTTGGGTTCGTAGTTGATTAGCCTTGAGTCTTCCATTACCTTTGATATTCCGATACCACACAGTATTGACGTTTGTTTTCGAGCCAGCCATTTGATTTCACTCCTTTTTAAGCGTTATATTACATAGTTAACCAGAATCATTGATATCTTTAAACGAAATTAAATATTCATATTGAGTAAGATTTACCTTATCGGAAGGAAGGTTTAATTTCCGTCTATCCCATACATCCTTTTCCCATTCTTCACCATCAAAATAATAATCCTCATAAAATTCCATAGGCTGTTTCAATTCATAACGTAATAAGAATTAGCCTTTACAGGAATCTTTTCTTGGTCGGCATTTAGTTAGTAGTTGTAATTCTAACTCCTTGTTGAACTAGATCGTTAACGCAACTAATCCCCCAAGCATGATTTTTTTTCGGCCAAAACGATCTGATAATGGTCCAAACAGTAAGCATCCTGCAGCGAATGATAAAGTAAACAGACTACTCGCCCATACTACTTGCCCTTCTGATATCGAAAACTCCTTTGAAAATGCGGAGATTAAGGGTATTGTTACATAGAAACTGGACATAATTGCCAATCCAGCAAAAAACAATATCAATATAATTAAAGAATAACTTTGATCTTTTATTTTTAACTTCAAATCATTCATTTTATCAATCCAAAAATTTAAATACTCAAATTAGTGAAAGCCGTCGGTCGATTGGATCGGCGGCTTTCGTTGGGAGCTTCCGTTCGTAAAATCTGAGAGGATTTTAATCTTTAGGTTGTATTAATTTGTATTATCTGATATGAACTGTTTCAATATATCAATATTAACAGCTCCAACTATTTTGTTGATCGGATTACCGTCTTTAAACAGAATCGTAGTTGGAAGGCTCATAATTCCATATTGAGCGCAAGTGTTGGGGTCTTCATCTGCATTGACTTTGAGAACCCTAACCTCTTTGCTATATTCCTGATCAAAAGTTTCGAGTGTAGGTGCAAAAAATCGACATGCTCCGCACCAAGGTGCCCAAAAATTAACTAAAGTAAAACCTTCAATTTTCAAATCACTTTTAAATGTTATATCTGTAGATTGACAAATAGTCATTTGTATCTTCCTCCATTTCATAATTTTTCACACATTTAAACAACTCTTATCTGAATACGAATTCAGAAATCCGAATTATTGACTGGATGTTCATCACTTCCTTATATCAGCACATCTGAACTCGTTGGGACTTAATACATAAATCACTGATTAATACAAAGATATTAGAGTTCATTTATATCTGTAATTAAACCGCAAATACACTTCCTTTAAAAATCTTCCTCCGTCAAATCGATATTTACTCTCATAGCGGTTCGGCTACCATCCGCTGCAGCAAAAACCACTTGTGAAGGAGCTACATATGATGCATCTCCGGCGAAATATAAACCAGGTATTGTTGACCTTATTGGTTGATCCTGAAGCTCCCACCCGTCGCAATAAGGACAATTGAACAAGCTTTTCCCGTAAAGCGGATAAAAGCCTTCAATCTTTGGATAGGTCTCCCTTATTCCTTGATTAGTTTTCGCGCTTGAATACGAGTGCCAGTAGAATCCTGCAACTCAAATCCTAATTGTGTGATGTCTACAGAAATAACCTCTGTTTGAAGATGATCAACTGACGGATATTTTTTAACCTCCTCGACAGCAAGCCTTGCGTAACTCGTCAGGCGTCACTCCTTCCTACTATTCCTCTTTTTTAGCATAAAATGGCTCAGCCTTAAACCTGCATTTACTTTTCTGCAAGGTCTGTCAATTTCGTGTTTTTAAGATGACTATCCATTTTTTTTTCAGCTTCCTTCATTACAGTTTGAATCGAGCATCCGTCGCCATGGACAAAATCACAATCAAACAAGGACGCGGTGCCCTCAATAGCGTGGATAATGTCCAGAAATGTTATATCATCTTTTTTGCGAGATAAGCGATATCCGCCGTTTACTCCGGAAACAGATTCGATCATCCCTGCTTTCACGAGCCTTGTTAAAATTTTGGAAAGATAAGTTGGTGAAACACCTTGCAATTCTGCTATCTGTTGCACACCTATCGGTTTAACCTGAGAAACGTTAATTAGTGCGAGCATGGTGTGCAAAGCATAGTTCGTTGCTTTTGTAAATTTCACGGTATCACCCCCTTTAAAGACTTATTATATCTATAATATCTTCGAAGTTGCTAATGTGTCAAGTTGAAGCTTATCATAAAAAACATGAGATCTTTATTTTTTTCACTTTATTCTTTATATTCTAATTTTTTTATTAAAAAATGTTGACGACTATTGGCTGGTTTTGCTGCTTAATTTAGTTCGTTTTTTTAACACAGTTATTATGATTGCGAATAAAATTACACCTATTAAAATGCCCAGAGTAAGACCTAAAGAAAAGAAATCAAAAACGAGATATACGATCAACATACATAAAAGATATCCTGCTAAAAAGGCCGGCAAAAAACTCTTTAGACTCAACACTAATTCCCCCCTCAACCAGATTAAAAAAAGCTACTCTACATTCTTCGGGCTATCCACATAAAAGGATAAAATGAATCCGAAGTCATTGCAATACTCTTTTGAAATGGGCGAAGATTTTCCACTTTAATTTTCAGGAAACATCTGAACCTGTCCAAAAGAAACTCACCTCCATAAACAAATGGATAACGGAAAAGTGCTCTATCTACGATACAAGGCATTATTGATATTACAGATTTATGTTTTGAAAATTGTGACTCCCAATATTACTTGTCCCCAATCACAATTTCAAAAATGATATTATTTACTTTTCATCGGATAGTTTTAAATCCCATCGTTCTTCTACTAATTTCGAACCAGTCCACTCATAATTTTGTTTTTCTTCTGTTAGGGTAAAATTATATTTTCGATATAAATAACGAGCAGTTTCTAAAATACTTACCGTCCAAAGGTAAACATGTTTGTATCTATGTTTTTTACAGAAATCGATGGCAGTCTCCATAAGTTTCTTACCTATACCCATTCCATGATAATTTTCATCCAAAATCAACCATCTTAATTGGGCAACACTATCATTGAATTTAGTAATCGCAATAGAACCTACAATTTTACCATTTACTTCAGCAATCCACAGTTCCCCCCCATCTGTATTGATCATAAATTCAGTTAAGCCCTTCATAACATAATATTCAAACATTTTTCCAAACTTATATGTATTTTCGTACAACCTTCCATGAAGGTGAGCTACGTAACCAAGATCTCCTGGTTGAAAGGTTCGAATGGATACTTCTGATTGAGTAGTATATTCTTTAATGAATATAGATTCTATAGTTTCCATGGACTTGATAAGCTTGATCAAATTACGATTCGGTATTTCTTGAATCATTTTTTCAACTTCACGATTGGCATTTTCTACTAAGTCATTATAAATTTTTTTACCATAGTCAGTGAGATAAAGTAAGTATTGGCGTTTATCGTCTGATGATTGCTCTTTGAAAATAATTTTTTCTTCTTCAAATTTTTGAACTATTCTGCTCATCTGTCCACGGTCTATTCCAAGATTTTCTATAACTTCCGTTGAAGTACAACCATTTCTAAAATTGATTTCAGTTATAACACGAGCTTCTGTTAAAGGAAAAGTCTTATTATAGATTTCTTGGTCAATTTTCCCTAAAACACTTGCATAATATCGATTAAATTTCCGAATTTTTTCTACATATTGATACTTTTCCATCTCTTTTCTCCTTAATATTCAATATTTAACACTAACAATACTCTAAAATATCTAGTTGATTTAGTCAATCATTTTAGTTGATTTAGTCAATTAAATACAAGATGGATATTCGGCAATTCTTTGAGCAATATGGATATGCAATCCTGTTTATAGGATTCATCAATTATTTTATTGCTAGTGTATGGCATATGAGCAGTTATTTGAAACGGATTTTGGGTTCCAAATTTCTCACCTTTGCGATATATGCGTTCAGGGGGCTCCTTGTTTTTGGTGTATTAGCTTCATCGGCTTGGGATTCGTGTTTGGCTCACAAAGGGATAACTTGGTGCACATGTTGAGCGTTTTGAATTATTGCAATCATAGTAATACTGCTTGCAAATGTTGTCTGGTTAGTCAAACGAAAGGTTCAATTGTCACGTCTCAAAGCACTCAAATGGGATGATCCAAAAGAGTCAATCGGAAGCTCGGATAAATGTCCTTGATTTTGCAAGAGCATTAGCAATCTTTGGAATGATTATCTTTTTGAAAAAGATTAATCAAAATGGATTCTTTCTTTGTGAAGTATTGTTCAATTTTTCTACTGTTGATCTTCAACAAACGCGCTCGTCAACAGAATAAAATCTCAGTAAAGCGAAAGTTGGTTTCATCCGTTCATTAAAACAACTTTCCCTTTATTTCCGTTTGAGGATTCTGCAATATCTCATTAATGATATATAGTTTTAGAAAATGTGTACAAAATTCCCATTGTATTGTTATCGCTTTTCCTGGGGCTGGCTAAGACCAGATTCTATAGCGTTTTTCATATGATTAACAAGTGCTGTCACCTCGGAATCCAGTCCTTCCCACTTATCAACATATTCTCCTCGATAAGCTTTTCTGGCTAAGTCGAGTAAAGTCGAATATTCCTTGGGCAACCAAGGTAAAGCCCATTTTGCAGCCACATCTTTTGGAGAAATTTCACCAATAGACACTGTCTGCCACATTCGAGCCAGGGTTAAAATTACATTACGCTCATCACCTTTGATACCCTCAATCAACCCAGGCAAAGACTCCTTAATCGCTCTTCGAATATCTGTCATCGGAACGGGGGCAAGCATATCTAAAGCTTCAGGACCAAATAGAGAAATGCTATTCTTTCTCGCTTGTGCTAAAACAATAGCCAAATCAGGGTCATAGGTTGGTTCCTGGATTTGTCCTTTCTCAAACTCACCCCTGAGCCACTCACCATAGATAAATTCATTTTTTGGTGGATATCGCCAAGGTACAACATCACTATAGTTTATAACCGTGACCTCAAGTGGTCTCACAGAATCTGTATTTCCTATCTTTCCAGATATAAGCATTAGTCTGTCTGTTAGTTTTTTTCGAGTTACTTCAGATAAACTATGATTCACGACCACTAGGACATCTATATCACTATTAATGCGTAAGCCACCATTTACTGCAGAACCAAATAGATATACCCCGACTATCGAACTTCCAAGCAACTCCTCTACGATTTTTAATGCTTGCATCGCTTGTTTTGGCGTTTTTTCGTTACTCAAATCGTTCATCAACTACAAACTCCTCTCCTCTGATTTTGTTCGTATAATGTACGTTTATATTGGTTTGAAATGATCAATCTTTATGATAAATTATCAAACTTTATTTCAAAACCAGTACTACTATATTGAAATAAGTAAGTTGCCATTTTGTCATTTAAAATTCCTCTTACACCTCTATATTTTACGGAAAGAATTTTGTCTGTTTTATAATGCTCACTGATCATTTTGGTTCTATAATATTTGTTGGGGTATCCACACAATTGCACAAAAAATGCACGTATTCGCCTATTCTTTTATACTTGAATTGTCGAGAAACAAGTAAACGAAAGGTGATACGTGCATATGAATTTTAA
>JAEWDX010000099.1 GCA_023389895.1 Bacillota bacterium | reverse complement strand
CGAATAAAATCCATTAAATAGTGATTATAGTATTCAATCGTCGTTTTATTTGGCACATCATTTTCATCAATTACGCCAAGTGACTGTCCTTTATCATTATAAATATTAATATATGTCAATCGATAGCCATTAGATCCCAATTCCCAATACCCACTTTTTTTCATTAATAACAAGTCTTTTGGCTTCAAAAATTTATTATCACGCGTATCCATTTTATTCGCATACGTAAACATCGTCGCTTTATAATTTAGATTTTCCATGATATTTTGAGCGAAGATACTGGAATCCGTACGACCATCTTCGAATGATAAATATAACGACTTTTCGGGAAGTGGTTTATTTTTTTCATAAAAATCTAGAATATCCTGCTGAGTAATTGTTTTATAGCCCTGTCTTTCAAGCAATGATAATTGTTCTTTTAAATTTTTCTTCGATACATATTTAGGAGAGTCACCTCTACTCACACCAAAATACGATAAGGCGATAAATCCATCTTTATTTTCTAATGGAACCTTTTCCTCAACCCTTTTTTCTGTTAAAAATACGACACGTATTAAAACAACTGCTAAAAATAGAACGACAATTAATTGTGCTATCGAGCGGATGATTTTCCTTCGATTCTTTTTAGCTGGATTTAATACAACATTCTTTTTACTCATTCCTTCTCACCCATTTTTCTATTTTTTAGAATCGAAAATCGGGATTTTCGTAATTTTTGCTTTTCCAATTTCTTTTCCTTCGCTATGACATCCTGGGGTGTTTCTCTTGTACCCCATGTAGATTTCCAAAAAGTAACCCATGCAACTGGCATTTGCCATAGTAAAATAAATTCATAGAAAAGGACAAAGATAAAGCCAAATGCCCACAATTTACTCCTTCTAAAGAAAAGATGGGCCAAACTCATCAACATAGCCATTAATAGTAGACCCATTAAAAACGTGGTTGGGAAAATACCATGCATTATTGGCACATAAATTAAATTGTAGACAACCACAATAGGAGCTGCTATCGGCACAATTAAACCGATAACGAAAAACAGAAACATAAAGGGTTCCTTTTTCCACATAAATAAAAATGCTCGTAGTGATTCACGTAGCCATGACCGTTTCCACCTCATTTGCTGCGATAAAAAAACCTTAGACTCTGATGGAACAATTGTAGAGCATACGGCATTATCCTGATAGCCCGTGCGATGTGTTTTTAATATATAGTTCGTCATACTTCGGTCATCACCAAAGGTTGCAGGCTGCCCAAGAAATTTTTGATTTAGCCACGCTGTCTCGTTCTTCAAAATAAGCTCTTTTCGGTAACATGCTAACGGACCAGATAAGCATGTTACGGTATCAAACCAAGATTCAGCAGCCTTCATTATACGGAAGGCAATATAATAACGAACTGTTTGTAATTTCGTTAATGCATTGGTGAATTTATTTTCAACCTCTGTACGTCCAGCTACACCACCCATTTGTGGATCCTGGAAGGGCTGCACTAAATTCCGAATGGCATGGGGTTCTAAAAAGCTGTCTGAGTCCACAAAAACAACTAGATCATGCTTGGCAAGATGTACCCCTGCCACTAATGCCTCCCGTTTCCCACCATTTTGGGGTAGCTTATGGAAGCTTAAGCGATCCTCTGTTTTAAAGCGTCCACCCTCACTATGAATCAGCTCAATCATTTCCTTGGCCTTTTCCTCAGTCCTATCCGTTGAGTAGTCATCCACGACAATAACTTCCAGCTTATCAACAGGATAATACTGATTTATACAGCTTAAAATGGTGCGGTGAATCCACTCCTCTTCATTAAAAACAGGAATTATAATTGAAACACCCGGTTCGTAATTAGGATTTATCGGAACATTTCTATAGAAAATTCCAAATAAATATCTGCTTAGTAGAAATGTTGCCGCAATAATACTATATAAATAAAGAAACTTATTAAATCTAAAGTAGATGACGCTTTCTGCTCGCATCAGCATGACGATAAGCGAAACTATCAATAGAAATAGACTTGCTACAAATATTGAAAGTCCCCAGCGCTTTTTTGTCATGTAATGGTTTAATGGCTCCAAAAATTCACAGGCATAATAGTACCTTACTTCACCATCTACCTCTTTCGTAAAGGAACGCACTACTTTTGCTTTTAGATTTATTTTTGATTCATAGCCCTCTGGCATTGCTCCACCAGGAATAGTGAAATTCATTTTGATAATTTCATCCATTAATAAGTTGTTTGGACTTAGTGAATAGATGAGAATACCTGTAACAGAAATATCCTCTGCAAAATGCTTTTCATTCGTTATTTTTTTCCTAGCTCTTTTAATTTGTACTTCAAAATTAGTTTCGTAACGGAGACTTAGAAGCTGTAATCGATATATTTCATTGACATCTGTAGGGTCGATTTCCTCAGTTTGATAGGAAGCACCTCGTCGATTCACAAGACTTCGTATATTTTCTGGGTCAGGAATATTTGATAGTATTCGCCGATCAGAACGCGGTATCGTTAAGACCTCTTTTTTCTTATTCATGATTATCAATTCACTTTCTTATTCGAATCTTCTTCAATCCAAGTAGACATCTTTGAAAAGCTATACCC
>JAEWDX010000078.1 GCA_023389895.1 Bacillota bacterium | reverse complement strand
TTTTTATACAACTTTTGAGTTATTTAGAAATAATCAGAAGCATAATCTGTTGGCATTATATAACTCTAACATAACGAATATTTCAAGTCAAACATTTTTTGCTCGCAAAATATAGTAGCCTTTCTTTTTTGCAACCGTTTCTACTTCAGAAAAAAATTCTTCTAATTTACTTATTGCCGAAGGAGCGCCCTGCTTTTTTTGGATTACAACCCAAAGTTCTCCGCCCTTATGCAAACAGTTACTACTTTGCTCAAAAATATCATGGACAATTTGTTTTCCTGCCCGAATTGGCGGATTCGTTAAAATAGCTGCAAAGCTTTTGCTTCGGACATGCTCCAGCCTATCACTTTCATAAATATCTACATTTTGAATATTATTTAACTTAGCATTTTCTTTTGCAAGTTCCAAAGCTCTTGTATTCACATCAACCATATGGATACACCTATCGCTCTTTCGCTTTGCAATAGACAGCCCTATCGGACCATACCCACAACCAACATCCAGAATTTCACCTTCAATTCCAGGCTCTTCAAACGTTTCAATCAATAGCCTAGAACCAAAATCAACTTCATTTTTAGAAAAAACTCCATTATCTGTTTTGAATCTGAAAGAATAGCCGTTTAGAACAAAGTCCCAGTATTTCGGATTACTTTCAACCTTTTGTGTTTTGGAATAATAATGTTCTGACAAACAATCACCTCCGATGGTGAATAGAAAGTAGAAATAAAAGAGAGGTTTTAAAATCTAAGAATTCACGAAATGTATAAAAAAACCCGCTGATTAGCGGGCTTCTTATTAACATTATTACTTAACTTCTACGCCAGCTCCAACTTCTTCAAGTTTAGCTTTGATTTCTTCAGCTTCTTCTTTAGAACCGCCTTCTTTAACAGCCTTTGGAGTGTTGTCAACAAGTTCTTTCGCTTCTTTAAGTCCAAGACCTGTGATTTCGCGAACAACTTTAATAACTTTGATTTTTTGATCCCCTGCAGAAGTAAGGATTACGTCAAAATCAGTTTTTTCTTCAACAGCAGCGCCAGCAGCGGCTCCGCCCATAACAGCTACAGGAGCTGCAGCAGTTACACCAAATTCTTCTTCAATAGCTTTTACTAGGTCGTTTAATTCTAAAACAGTCATATTTTTAACTGCTTCAATGATTTGTTCTTTAGTCATGATAAAGTTTCCTCCTTATATTTGGTTTAAAATGATTCAATTATTGTTAATTTCAGCTTACGCGCCTTGTTCTTCTTTTTGATCTGCAACAGCTTTTGTAGCAAGAGCAAGATTGCGGATAGGTGCTTGAAGCACGCTGAGTAGCATAGAAAGTAAGCCTTCGCGAGAAGGTAGTTCTGCAAGAGCCTTTACTTCTTCAACTGTTGCAACGTTTCCTTCGATTACACCTGCTTTAATTTCAAGAGCTTCGTGTTTTTTTGCAAAATCATTCAAGATTTTCGCTGGAGCAACAACATCTTCTGTACTAAATGCAATTGCATTTGGTCCAACAAGAGCCTCGTTTAATCCACTTAGTTCAGCAGCATCTGCAGCACGACGTGTTAATGAATTCTTGTATACTTTGAATTCAATACCAGCTTCACGAAGTTGTTTACGAAGCTCAGTCACTTCAGCAACTGTAAGTCCACGGTAATCAACAACAACTGTTGAAACACTAGCTTTAAACTTATCAGTAATTTGTTCTACAACTAGTTTCTTTTGTTCAATAGCACTGCTCATCTTTACACCTCCTGTAGAATTTCTACATTCATACCAGAAAAAACCTCCACATCTTTGCAGACATGGAGGTTGTATACAATAGTTTCACATAAAATAAATCTATCGTAATACCTCGGCAGGAAATTAAGCTTAGTAGCACCTGCTGTCTACGGCACAAATGTTATATTTTCAACAAAATACATCATACTAAATGCATATTGTTTTGTCAAATCCTATTTTAACCAGTTCACTTGTAAATTATTTTACAGAAACTGAAGATGGGTCTATTTTAACGCCAGGTCCCATTGTTGAAGTAACAGATACGTTCTTCATATAAGTACCTTTTGCAGCAGCAGGTTTTACTTTCATCATTGTCTCGAAAATTGTATTGAAGTTTTCAATAAGCTTTTCGTTTTCAAAAGATGCTTTACCGATTGGCACGTGGATGTTTCCATCTCTGTCAACACGGTATTCAACTTTACCAGCTTTAATTTCATTTACAGCTTTTTCTACATCAAATGTAACTGTACCTGTTTTAGGGTTTGGCATTAAACCTTTAGGTCCTAAAACACGACCTAACTTACCAACTTCACCCATCATATCTGGTGTTGCTACGATTACATCAAATTCAAACCAACCTTGTTGGATTTTATTGATATATTCAGCATCCCCTACATAGTCTGCACCTGCAGCTTCTGCTTCCTTCACTTTTTCACCTTTCGCAAAAACAAGGACGCGTTGCGTTTTACCAGTTCCATTCGGAAGCACTACTGCTCCACGGATTTGCTGGTCAGCTTTCTTCGGGTCTACCCCTAAACGGAAAGCTACTTCAACAGTTGCATCAAACTTAGTGAAGTTTGTTTTCTTCGCAAGCTCAATTGCTTCTTCGATTGGATAAGCTTTCAAGCGATCGACAAGCTTCGCAGCTTCTACATACTTTTTACCTTTTTTAGCCATTATTATTTCCTCCTTGATTGTGGTTTTAGCGGAATAACCTCCCACTCTGAAAAACGCCTTGCGTTTTCCTTATGCCTAAGACTTCAGAAGAAGAAAATAGGCAAGTAAGCCTATACTTACATCCTTTACTCAATCATCGGCATAAATCATTAGACAGAACAAAGGTTGCGTGTGAAACCAAATTCAGCAACGCAACCTCCATTCGCAACCTAAAGCCCAAAGCACAGGATTAGTCTTCGATAACGATACCCATGCTGCGTGCAGTACCTTCAACCATTAACATTGCAGCTTCTACGCTAGCAGCATTAAGGTCAGGCATTTTTGTTTCAGCAATCTCGCGTACCTTGTCACGCTTGACTGTTGCTACTTTATTACGGTTTGGTTCACCAGAACCAGACTCGATTCCAGCTGCTTTTTTAAGTAAAACAGCAGCAGGTGGAGTTTTCGTAATAAATGTAAATGAACGGTCTTCAAAAACCGTAATTTCAACAGGAATGATTAGGCCAGCTTGTTCAGCTGTACGTGCGTTAAATTCCTTACAAAATCCCATGATATTAACACCTGCTTGACCTAATGCTGGTCCTACCGGTGGCGCAGGGTTTGCTTTACCTGCTGGAATTTGTAACTTAACAAGTTTGATTACTTTTTTAGCCACGAGACACACCTCCTTAAAGTCCGTGATGTGGTAATAGGGAACCTCGTGGGGGGCCCCTCCCACTCAACTTATCGTCTTTATATTAAGATAAAGATCATAACAATTGTCTGGTCTCGGAATCCGAGACATACTGACCTTTGAAATATTACCACTTTTTCATGATGATTTCAAGTTTTTTTCAAAATATAGATAGAAGGATAACTTTTTAAGTCACCTCCACTTTCCTACAGCTTATCAATTTGAGAAAAGTCTAGTTCAACCGGAGTATCACGGCCAAACATATTCACAAGAACCCTAATCTTCGCTTTATCTTTATCAATATCCTCTATTACTCCTGTGAAGTTTGCAAATGGACCTTCTTTAACTTGAACGGTTTCTCCAATTTCAAAATGGATATCCACTCGTTTTTCTTCCACACCCATCCGTTTCAAAATAACATTCACTTCTTCAGGCAACAGCGGCGTTGGCTTAGAACCAGATCCAGCAGAACCTACAAACCCCGTAACTCCTGGTGTATTTCTAACGACATACCAAGAATCGTCTGTCATCACAATTTCTACAAGCACATAGCCTGGGAATACCTTCCGCTTTACAACCTTCTTTTTGCCATTTTTGAAATCAGTTTCTTCTTCCTCAGGTACAATAACACGAAAGATTTTATCCTGCATTGCCATCGTTTCGACACGCTTTTCTAAATTTGCTTTCACTTTATTTTCATAACCAGAGTACGTATGCACAACATACCAATTTTTCTCCATTCAAGAGGACTATTCGTCCGTCCCTCCCTATTAATAAAATTATACTATTTCCAAACACATTTAAAAGAATAATAATACGATTAATTTTAACCAAATGAAAAAACCCGTTTCCGGGCTTCATAAATACTTCTGTATTAATATTTCCATTATACCATGTATTTCCCTATAATATTCAAGAAGTAAGACGAATTAACAAAGAAATACCTTGATCAACTAATGTAAAGAAAACGACAAAAAATGCTACTGTAACAAGCACTGTTATTGTATAATTTGTCAATTCTTTACGCTTCGGCCAACTGACCTTTCTCATTTCACGTCCAATATCACGGAAAAACTGCAAAATGCGTTGCATATCGTAACACCAACTTCCAAAAAAATATCTCAAAAATATCTATGAAAATGCTATTTTGTTTCACGATGGTTTGTATGACAATTGCAAGTCTTGCAAAATTTCTTAAGTTCCAACCGTTCATCTACACTATTGCTCATCGTAGTATAATTTCTACTTCCGCACTCCTTACAAGCAAGAGTAACTTTTTTTCTCATCAAAACACCTACTTAGAAAACACGATAGCTAAACAATCGCTAGTTTTAAAAATTATACCACTTTTTTGAATATACCTATGCTCATAAAACTTTAACACGGACATTTATTGATGTCAATATGAGTAAATTTATAAAGAAATTTCTCGAACCTCCAAATAGCGTTCAAGTTTTCGCTTCACACGTTGCAAAGCATTATCAATCGACTTAACATGCCGATTCAGTTCTTCTGATATTTCCTGATAAGACTGTCCATCTAAATAGAGAGCAAGAACTTTGCGTTCTAAATCGCTGAGAAGCTCGGACATTTTCACTTCAATATGATCGAACTCTTCTTGACTAATAATTAATTCTTCAGGATCCAATGCCTTAGTACCAGATATTACATCCATCAATGTTCGATCTGACTCTTCATCATAGATCGGTTTATCTAGTGACACGTAAGAGTTTAACGGAATATGTTTTTGTCTAGTTGCTGTCTTAATCGCTGTGATAATTTGTCGTGTAATGCAAAGTTCGGCAAACGCTTTAAATGAAGAGAGCTTGTCCCCTTTAAAATCTCGAATTGCCTTAAATAATCCAATCATTCCTTCTTGAACAATATCTTCCTTATCCGCTCCAATTAAAAAATAAGATCTTGCCTTCGCACGGACAAAGTTTCGATACTTGTGAATCAAAAAATCTAACGCTCCACTTTCACCTTGATGCACTAAATCAACTAATTCTTCATCTTCAAGCTGTACATACTCTAAATTACTTTTGTCGATTGTCTTCAAGTCAGTATCCACCAAGATCCCTCCGACCGCACAAGCATAGATAAAAATATTATACAGCAGGAGTTTTTCTAGCGTCAACCATTCACAACTTACCTCGACGCCATTTTTCGAAAATTTCTGCCATTTCGTCACTAAGTGGAATCTTGGAAACCGGTTTTTTATTTTGAATATTTTTCACCTTTTTTTCAATTTTCCCTTCAACATTATTCATTTCTATCAATAATTCTCGTGCAGATTTACGCAATGCCCCTTGGCCGAATATCGCCCATTGTTCAGTAAAATCTGATGTTGCCACATGAACCTGTGTTTTAATATTACTTAAGCTAATTGCAAGCTTTTCGATTCGTTCATCTGCTGTTTCATTTTTTCTTGTAAAAATGACTTCAACATTATGGTTTTTTATTTTTTTTTCCGTCCCTTTTACATCGTAAGCATCGAATACAACAATGACACGATAACCAGAATATCCTTGATATTCAGCCATTTTTTCGATCAGTCGATCTCTTGCAGCGGAAAGATCTTTATTCTTTAGCTCCCTCAATTCTGGCCAAGCACCAATAATGTTATAGCCATCAACAATAAGGATGTTCATTTTTATCCCTCTAAAGGATGGCGTTTCCGATAGACCTCATACATGAGAAGTGCAGCAGCAACTGAAGCATTTAGAGATGTCACATGTCCAGACATCGGCAAATGAATAAGGAAATCACACTTATCCTTGATTAAGCGTCCCATTCCTTTCCCTTCACTACCAATAACCAGACCAAGCGGGAGCGTTCCATCAAACCGGCGATAATCTTCACTGCCTTTAGCGTCCGTCCCTGCAATCCACACACCTTTTTCCTTCAATTCATCAATTGTCCTTGCCATATTTGTCACTCGCACAACAGGAATATGCTCAATTGCCCCTGTTGACGCCTTTGCTACTGTAGCCGTAAGTCCAACCGCTCTTCTTTTCGGAATAATAATACCATGAGCACCGACTGCATCTGCTGTTCTCATAACGGATCCTAGATTGTGAGGATCTTCAATCTCATCTAATAGTAAAAAGAAAGGTGCTTCCTTTTTCTCATTAGCAGCGCGAAATAAATCGTCAAGCTCAGCGTATTGATAAGCAGCAACCTGGGCAATAACACCTTGATGATTTCCATCTACAATTTGATCAAGTTTTTTCTTTGGAACAAATTGCAAAAAGACATTTGCTGCCTTTGCAAGCCCGATTACTTGCTGCATTTGTCCACCTTGGGAGCCTTCAGCGATTAGAATCTTATTAATATCCCGACCTGATTTAAGTGCCTCAATAACTGGGTTTTTCCCCATAATATAATCATGATTCATTTATAAAATACCTCCTTTCTTATTTTCAACTATTTGAAAAGCAGCTAAAATAAGTTCCTCTAGCCGCTCTTCCTTTCTAGATAAAAACAAATATCCTAAAAGCGCTTCAAATGCCGTACTATATCTGTAAGTTTGTACGTCTGTATTTTTGGGAACCGTTCCAGACTTTGCATTTCTCCCTCTTTTCACAACTGCAATCTCTTCGTCTGTTAGTACTTCGGAATCAAGTAAATCATGAATAATCTGAGACTGAGCTTTAGCGGATACATAGTGAGTTGCTTCTCGATGCAGCTGGTTCGGTCTTATCTTGCCATGGTGAAGCAGATGTTTACGGACATATGTTTCAAAAACAGCATCACCCATATAAGCAAGAGCAAGACTATTCAATTGTTTTTCATCAATTTTATTTTCATAATGAAGCATTCGTCAGCCTCTTTTCCATCTTGTGCCTTGAGCTGTGTCTTCTAAAACGATGTCCATATTTTTAAGCTTGTCACGAATCTCATCAGCTAGTTGAAAATTGCGGTCCTTTCGAGCTTGAATTCGCTGTTGAATAAGAGCATCGATTTCTTCATCCAACAACTCTTCTTTCGAAAGCTCTAAAGAAAGCCCAAGAACAACGAAAAGATCTTCGAATTCCTTTGTGAATGCTGAAATTACTGGCATGGATGTATTTTTTTCCATTAAATAAAGATTGGATAATTTCGCTAGCTCAAATAGAACAGAAATCCCATTTGCCGTATTAAAATCATCATCCATTACTCTAATGAATTCTTCATGAAGCGCCGTAATTTTTTCGATCCATTCACCATTGTTTTCGGTTAGATCCGCACTTGTTTCTTGACGATGCTTCAAATTTTGGTAAGCAGTCTTAATGCGCTCTAATCCTACTTGTGTATTTTCTAAAAGTTCTTCACTATAATTGATCGGATTACGGTAATGTACAGAAAGCATGAAAAAGCGCAGCACTTGCGGATCGTGTTTTTTTATAATGTCATGCACGAGCACAAAGTTGCCAAGTGATTTCGACATTTTTTCATTGTCGATATTAATATAACCATTATGCATCCAGTAACGAGCAAATGATTGTCCACTTACTGCCTCAGATTGAGCGATCTCATTCTCATGGTGTGGAAAAGCTAAATCTTGGCCACCCGCATGAATGTCGATCGTCTCACCTAAATACTTCTTTGCCATTGCGGAGCATTCGATATGCCAGCCTGGTCTACCTTGCCCCCATGGACTATCCCAATATATTTCCCCTTCCTTCGCAGCCTTCCAAAGCACAAAATCAAGTGCATCATGCTTTTTCTCCCCAACAGCAATACGCGCACCAGACATAAGTTCATCAATCGATTGATGTGAGAGCTTGCCATATCCAGCAAATTTACGGGTACGGTAATATACATCGCCTTCTGACATATAAGCATATCCTTTATCAATCAACGCTTGGATAAAGTCGATAATAATATCCATATTTTCTGTCACACGAGGATGAACATCCGCACGTTTGCAGCCAAGTGCCGTTACATCTTCAAAGTACGCTTTAATAAAGCGATCTGCAATTGTTGGCACTTCTTCACCTAACTCATTCGCCACTCTTATTAATTTATCATCAACATCCGTGAAGTTAGAAATATAGTTCATCTCATAACCGCGATATTCAAAATATCTTCTTACTGTATCAAAAACAATTGGCGGACGTGCATTTCCAATATGAATAAAATTATAAACAGTTGGTCCGCATACATACATCTTTACCTTTCCTTCCTCTAAAGGAATAAAGGGTTCTTTTTTTCTTGCTAATGTATTATATATTTGAATAGCCATTAACTTAGCTCCTTTCTTCTCTTAGCCTCTCTAATTCTTTCCTTAAATTGACCACTTCATTTTCCAGCTCCTTAAACCGATCTGCAATCGGATCTGGTAAATCGGAATGATTTAAGTCTTTGTTTATTTTAACCCCATCACGAATTTTCACTTTACCCGGAATGCCGACGACTGTTGAATTCGGAGGAACTTCATGAAGAACGACCGAGCCCGCCCCAACTTTTGAATTCTCGCCAATTGTAATTGAGCCAAGCACCTTTGCTCCGGTTGCAATTAACGCATTATCTTTAATTGTTGGGTGCCGCTTCCCTTTTTCTTTCCCTGTTCCACCTAAGGTGACTCCTTGAAAAACTGTTACATTATTACCAATTTCGCATGTTTCACCAATAACAACACCCATCCCATGGTCAATGAAGAAGCGTCTGCCGATTTTTGCACCTGGATGAATTTCAATCCCTGTGAAAAAGCGGCTAATTTGCGAGGTAGCCCGTGCTAAAAAAAATAACTTTTTTTTATAAAAAGCATGAGCAACCCGGTGTGCCCAAATAGCATGTAATCCCGAATAGGTTAAAATAACTTCAATATAACTTCTAGCAGCAGGGTCCTGTTCAAATACTACTTCTATATCTTCCTTCATTCTTTTAAACATTTATCCCCCTCCTAATTAGAAAAGCGCTAGGCGTTGGAGCTAGACAGTTCTCTAACTCCAAAAAAACTTAAATTTATCTTTTACAAAAGCGCAAGCGCCTTGAGCTAGGCACTTATCTAAAACAAAAATTATTCCCCAACAACAAAACGCCCCTGTCATAATGACAGAGACGTTAACACGCGGTTCCACTCTGTTTAGACTTTAAAACTTCAGTCTCAACTCTAACCTCATAACGGCAGGAGCACCGCTTATTTCTACGCAAGCAAAGAAAATAGCTGTTCGAAATAAGACTCAGAGGGGCACTTCAGATCATGAGGGGCTTAAACCACTTTCAGCCGATGATGGTTCTCTCTAAAAAGCATCATTTCCTACTTTTCCTCTTCTACATTTTTACCTATTCATTTATATATTACTATATTACATTTTGAGCAAGATGTTAACCTAAAATACTTAATAAGCGATTTTTTACCTTTTCTTTTCCGAGAAGGGCAATCGCCTGTGGCAAATCAGGACCATGTGTCTGTCCTGTCGTCGCAACACGGATTGGCATAAATAGATTTTTTCCTTTATGACCAGTCGACTTCTGTACTGCCTTCATAGCTGCTTTAATTTCATCTGCCTTAAATTCAGGAAGCTGTTCAATTTCCTGTAAAAAAGCAGAGAGAACTTCTGGAACCTGCTCCCCAGCAATGACGGCTTTTGCCTCATCATCTAAAACCGTTTCATCACTAAAGAATATGTCTGTTAACTCAACAATTTCAGCACCATAGCTCATTTTCTCTTGATACAGAGCGATTAAGTCCCTTACCCATTCCATTTCCGTATCTGAAAGGTTTTCGTTTACACGACCAGCCTTCACTAAATGGGGGAAGGAAATCGCAACAAGTCGATCTAAATCGATCTTCTTCATATACTGATTGTTCATCCAAGTCAGCTTCTGCTTATCAAATAATGCTGGTGATTTAGATAAGCGTTCCGCATCAAAAATATCAATAAACTCATCCTTAGAGAAGATTTCTTCTTCTCCAGACGGTGACCAGCCTAATAAAGCAATAAAGTTAAAAAGCGCCTCTGGTAAATAACCTAGTTCTTCATATTGCTCGATAAATTGAATAATTGACTCATCACGCTTACTTAACTTCTTTCTGCTCTCATTTACAATCAGCGTCATATGTCCAAAGATTGGTGCTTCCCAGCCCAATGCATCATAGATCATCAATTGTTTCGGCGTATTCGAGATATGGTCATCCCCTCTTAAAACATGAGAAATTTCCATCAAGTAATCATCGATTGTTACGGCAAAATTATACGTAGGCGTTCCATCCTTTTTCACAATAACATGATCGCCAATTCCTTCTGATTCGAAGGATACTTCTCCTTTTACCATGTCATTAAATGTGTATACTTTTCCCTTTGGAACGAGGAAACGAATACTTGGCTTTCTGCCTTCTGCTTCCAATTCAGCACGTTGATCTTGTGATAAATGCCGGCATTTCCCAGAGTACGTTGGTGTTTCACCTTTTTCTACTTGAGCTTCTCGCTCAGCCTCTAACTCTTCTTCTGTACAATAGCATTTATAAGCACTGCCATTTTCGAGTAGTTCATTATAATACTTCTCATAAATATCATTCCGCTCGGATTGACGATATGGACCAAATCCGCCGTCTTTATCAACACTTTCGTCCCATTCCATCCCTAGCCATTTTAAATATTTTAACTGACTTTCTTCTCCGCCTTCAATATTACGCTTTTTGTCCGTATCTTCAATGCGGATAATGAATTTTCCACCTTTATTTTTTGCATACAAATAGTTAAATAACGCCGTACGGGCATTGCCGATATGTAAATGTCCTGTTGGACTAGGGGCATAGCGTACACGAATATCCTTGACCATAATAATGCTGCCTCCTCAAAATTCATCTTTCCGTAAATATTTTAGCACTCACAATGATTATTGTGTCATTTAATTATTATTTTTCTTTTTTTGTAGAAGCACAGCTACTTGAGAGGCAATTCCTTCTCCTCTACCAGTAAAACCAAGCTTTTCTGTTGTTGTTGCCTTCACATTAATCAGAGTAATATCAGCCTCTAGCAATTGGGCAATTCTTTCTCTCATTTGTCCAATATAGGGGGCCATTTTCGGTCTTTGCGCAATAATCGTACAGTCAGCATTTACAAGCTCATAGCCTTTTTCTTTTACTAGATTCCAAACATCCTCTAATAATTTTGCTGAATCAGCATTCTTAAATGCTGCATCCGTATCTGGAAAATGTCTGCCGATATCTCCCTCACCAATTGCACCCAAGCAAGCATCCGCAACTGTATGTAGTAGTACATCTGCATCGGAGTGCCCTATTAAACCCTTTTCATATGGAATTTCGATCCCACCAATAATTAATGGGCGACCTTCAGTTAATTGATGTACATCAAACCCCTGTCCAATTCGAAACATTATCTGTTCTCCTTCCCATTTTGTGCTTTTCTTTTCCGAATAATTGCCTCGGCAAAAAACAAATCCTCCGGCGTTGTCAGCTTTATATTGTCATAATCACCTTCAACAATGACAACATCATAGCCAAGACGCTCTACTAAACTGGCATCATCTGTACCAACAAATTGATCTTCCTCTGCCTTTTGATAGGAGGCTTGGAGAATGGAAAAACGAAAAGCCTGTGGGGTTTGAACAGCCCACAAGCTGGTTCGTTCGACCGTCTCTGTAACAATATTCTCGACAGCTTTTTTCACTGTATCTTTCACAGGAACAGCTAATACAGCCGCCCCCTTCAAATCCGCCGCTTCAAGTAGAGAATGAATCAGTCCCTGATTAATAAAAGGACGCGCTGCATCATGAACGAGAATAATTCCTTCTTTCTTCACATGTTGTAAAGCATTATATATACTATGCTGTCGTTCCCTTCCACCCGGAACCATCGCTTTTACTTTCGAGATCTTATTTTCCAACATGATCGCTTTCATTTCCGCTTCATCCTGCTGCTGAATAGCAAGGAATATCCCTTCACACTGATCATCCATTTGGAAAACCTTTAATGTATGAATAAGGACTGGCAAGGATTCTAGCTCTAGTAAAACCTTATTCTTCCCTGCTTTCATTCTTTTCCCTTGACCTGCAGCAGGAATAATGACTTGATAAGCCATTGAAACACCTCATAATTTCAGAAAAATAATTATCATGCCTTGTTTTAAAAGGGATTGCGCCCTTTTACTATTATCTATTGAATCACGAAAACTATTACAACGCCTTTTCTAAAAGCTTCGGCTTAGCAAAAATCATTCTGCCCGCGGATGTTTGCAGAACACTTGTCACGATTACATCGATATATTTCCCGATGTAATCACGGCCTTCTTCAACAACAATCATCGTGCCATCATCAAGATAGGCAATCCCTTGATTTTGTTCCTTTCCGTCCTTTATCACCTGTACCTTCATCTCTTCACCTGGAAGGACAACTGGCTTCACCGCATTCGCTAAGTCATTAATATTTAAAACAGCTACACCTTGAAACTCACAAACTTTATTTAAGTTAAAGTCATTCGTAACAACAATCCCATTCATAACCTTTGCGAGCTTAACAAGCTTGCTATCAACTTCCTGAATATCTTCGAAGTCACCTTCATAAATTTCAACTTTGATTGAAAGCTCTTTTTGAATACGATTCAGAATATCTAAGCCTCTTCGACCTCTATTTCGCTTTAGTACATCTGAGGAATCGGCAATATGCTGCAATTCTTCTAATACGAATTGAGGAATCACAATCGTTCCCTCTAGAAAACCAGTCTGACAAATATCCGCAATTCTTCCATCAATAATCACACTCGTATCCAAAAGCTTGAATTCCTTTTTATCTGTTTTCTCCGCTTCTTCCTCATTTGCCTTCTTCTTCCCTCTTGCAAAAAGAGACAGAAGTTCATCGCGCTTTTTGAAGCCTACCTGGAAACCTAAATAACCAAATAGTAAGGTTAACACGATAGGTGCTACTGTATTTAAAAAATCAATCGAGCCTAATGCATAACTAATTAAAAAGGCGAGCATTAAACCGAAAGCAAGTCCAACACTTCCAAAAATAATATCTGTTATCGGAGCTTTTACAAGCGACTCCTCAATCCATTTTACAATGTTGACAACATAACCAACCGCCCAGAATGAAATAAGATAAAAAATAAGAGCACCTAAAATAGCGGACATGTATGGATTATTTAGAAAAAGAATGTCGTCTAATGATACTAATCTTAATAAATCAGGGATAAAAAAGAGACCTAATGTTACCCCAACAATGAGGAAACATACTTGAACAATACGCCTTAACATCCCTTCACCTCCTTTTACTCATTATAAACAATATTTGTAAATTGAAACCTTGAAGTGTAAGAATCTTTTTTTAATAAATTATTTTAAGTAAAAAGAGATTTTACTACAAAATAAGAGTAGCACCATTTATAATCGAGTGTCAAATAAAAACAAACAAATATTTTAACACACGAAATATCTTAGTTCAATAGTTCTAATTAAAGTTTTATTGTAAAATAATCGATTGCTACTCTCCTCGTCTCCCCTAACCTAAAGTCGCATTTAAAGCTTCACTAACTGTCGCTACACCAACCAATTCCACTCCGTTTGGCCCAGTCCAACCACCAAGATTCTTTGCAGGCAAAATCACACGCTCAAAGCCCAGCTTCGCCGCTTCCTGTACTCGCTGCTCAATTCTTGATACTCTCCTCACCTCTCCTGTTAATCCAACCTCTCCAATGATACAGTCTGTTGGCCTAGTTGGTTTATCACGAAAGCTTGAAGCAATACTAACTGCAATGGCTAAATCAATAGCAGGCTCATCTAGCTTGACTCCCCCAGCAACCTTTAAATAAGCATCTTGATTTTGCAAAAGCATGCCGACTCTTTTTTCTAATACTGCCATTAATAGTGGGACACGATTATGATCGATTCCAGTTGCCATTCTACGTGGATTTCCAAAGCTTGTAGGTGAAATAAGTGCTTGAATTTCAACGAGGACGGGGCGTGTTCCTTCCATTGAGGCCACAACTGTTGAGCCTGCCGCTCCTTGCGATCTTTCTTCTAAGAAAATTTCTGAAGGATTTTCTACTTCCTCGAGCCCAAGCTCCTTCATTTCGAAAATTCCCATCTCATTTGTCGATCCGAAGCGGTTTTTGACTGCTCTTAAAATCCGGTATGTATGGTGACGTTCTCCTTCAAAGTATAATACCGTATCTACCATATGCTCCAATAGTCTTGGTCCTGCAATTGAGCCTTCCTTCGTAACATGACCAACAATGAAAATAGCAATCCCTTTCGTCTTCCCAATTCTCATTAATTCGGCTGTACATTCTCTAACTTGGGATACGCTCCCCGGTGCAGAAGTAACCTCTGGGTGAAAAATTGTTTGAATGGAATCAATGATCACGAAGCTTGGATTCACACTATCAATCGTTCTACTAATTTCCTCTAAGCTTGTTTCCGCATAAACAAGCAAATTTTCCGATGAAATATTTAAACGGTCTGCACGCAATTTCGTTTGACGTAAAGATTCTTCACCTGAGATATAGAGGACAGAATGATTCTTGTTCGCTAACTGTGAAGATACTTGCAAAAGTAATGTTGACTTTCCAATTCCCGGATCTCCCCCAATTAAAACAAGTGAGCCTCTCACAACTCCACCGCCTAATACTCGATTAAGCTCATTTAAATCCGTATAAATCCTCGGTTCACTCACTGTTTCAATGGCTGTGATTGCTGTTGCCTTTGAAAGAATTGTCGACCCTTCTGAATGGCTAAATGCACCTCGTCTCGATGTTCCTGCTTTCTCTACTTCTTCAACCATCCGATTCCACTGTCCACATCCCGGACATTTCCCCATCCATTTCGGAGATTCATAGCCGCAATCCTGACACATGAACTTTGTTTTTCTCTTTGCCATTCGTTTTTCACCCTCCCCAATTCTAAATTCATCGAAAGATTAGGCTTTCATTCAGTCTTATTAGCCTAAAAAAGCGCACATGACTTCCATGCGCACTTTTTTAATGAAAGCACTATAAAAAAGACCATTATTTTTGTAATGTTGCTGTCTTCTTCACCTTTTTCGTTTCAACAATAAACTCACCGTCACGAACATCCATCACTACATGCTGTCCAGTAAAAACGGCTCCTTTAAGAAGTTCTTCCGACAAGCGATCTTCTATA
>JAEWDX010000065.1 GCA_023389895.1 Bacillota bacterium | reverse complement strand
TGGCAGAGGATACAATGGATATCACAGAAAAATATGTAGTAGGGAACAACACTTCATTGTGTATTCAAAGTGCGGGCTTAGAAGAAATCGAACATTTTTACAAGAGCTTGACGACAGATGAGAGAGTGAGAATCATTGTTCCGTTATCAAGTAATGTTTTTAGTAAAGCATACGGTATTATTGAAGACCCGTTTGGTATTCAAATACAATTAATGTTTGATGATAGATTACGATAAAAAATGGCTAGTTCTAAGGATATAAAATAACTCGCATTTTGAAAAAGATTGATCAAAATGCGAGCTAAAAAACTCTATTCGTATGCTATTCATTAGGATCATAAATAAACCGATTTCTCCTACGCTAAGAAAAAATCGGTTTAGTTTTGTATTGAATGTGTGTGCGGAGTGAATGTAAACCCGTCACTCCTATTTAATCAAATGACGGTTTGTCAATCTAAGTGCGACTCCTCGTCTATGAAGGCTTCGTGAGCCGACTCCCAAGCGAAGCATTTCCGGGGACGGTTGTTATAAATCGGATCGTATGGGCCAATTGTCCATCGGTGACCGCTTGCAAAGTCATGACCCTTGGGAAAGAACTCCCTGAGAAGGCCATTAGCATTCTCATTGGAACCCCGTTGCCATGAAAGTACGGGTCAGCGGAATAGACCTGTATGCCGTGTATAGCCTGCAAATCTGCATAGCAGGCGAACTCTTTATCACGGTCGGTTGTCGCTGTTTGGATGGTACCCTTAGGGTATTGGCTGGCTACCACACCGAAGGCGACTTCCATGAAATAAGCTGTCCGATCCGGCGCTTTCCCTTATGCCGAGAGGCTATTTTATTTATATTCATGGTGAATCTGGCGAAAATTAAAATTAAGACATTTCATTCTTTTTACCTGCATTTTGGTTATCTATAACGTCTAATACCCCCCACTTAACGCTCTACTCCCAGATGTCAGGTACACCACATTTTTGTCGGCATCCAATGCAGCTCTCACTATCGTTTCTTCGCCCTTGACGAAGCAGTAATCTTTAAATTCGTTATCCCACTTCACTTCATATCCCGTAATGTCGATATTGAACAACTTCTTGGCCATCGGTGCAATCACTTCTTTTGCCTCTTTTGCCGTAATTTCTTTGTTGGTTGTTACCTTTTCCTTCATACGCGTTTTATGAATTACATTAATTACCTTGTCCGACTTTGCTTCTATCTCAACTAAAACATCGTTGCCTTCCAGTGCCCACTTATATAACGAGAGATTGTTTTTATAGTCAAATTCGCCAGGAATAAGTTTAGCCTCTGTCGTCAAATTAAAATCTTGATCTAAAACCATTTTCACCGCTTCTGCCGCCGTTTTTAGCAATTCCGGTTCAAGTTCTTCCGCGTCAAATTTAATCATGGCTCCAAAGGATCGAGTTTCTAGCGAGAGATCGTTTTTAATTAGAATGATGCTAAAGTTTTTCCCCTTAAACGTATACCATGTTTCTTCTTTAAATTTAGCCTTCTTGTTATCATACTCTCGGAGCGCTTCCACTTCTTTTTCAAATACATATTTTTTGTTTGGATATATCTTTTTTAGTTCTTGAAGGGCCTTATCCTGATCCTTTTTACTGATTTTATCGATTGGGATCGGTCCGCGAACCGACCATACTTCACCTGTTTCAGTACTATATTCGATCTTATATTTTCCGTCTACCGATTCAACCTTTGCGTTCACTTCATTCGAATCAATTACCATCTCGCCAACATCCTGCAACTTTATCTCTTTCCCCGCAAATTGCTTTACCACTTTTTGCAGCTTTGCGGCCATCGTTTTGCTGATCTGAACCTTCTTATTATCCGATTGCTTTTGCTCTTGTGCAGCCGCGGCTCCTTCAGGAAGCGGCCCTGCCAGGGTAACCAACATACTAGATGCGATCATGGACGCCATAATTGCTTTTTTAAAATTCATGATAAATCCTCCTACAAAGTGTTTGTCTTACTCATTTGAATCTGACGAGCATTTCATCTAGCTTCTCAGCCTTCACTTTCTTTCAAATCTAAAGATTCCCAACCTAATCAGACTCTCAATTAGTAGAATCGGGAGAAATGATATCCCACTTTCCAAACAGCGTCAAACCAGCTGCATTAGCTAATAACTTAGACGCCTCATTATCGAGCTGGCATCTGTACTGGGGTTCATATCCCTTTTCCAAGGCGTACTTACAGATTGAACGCACCACTTTACGAGCATGACCTCTTCCTCTAAAAGGTGTCAAAGTCAGTACGCCGAGATCCGCAATTTGCACATCTTCCTCCCAAGGATACATGCTGGCAGCACAGACCAAGTTGTTTTGTTCAAAGGAGCCAAACACTGCCCAGTGATCCAACTCTACATAAGCGTCATCCAAGTCTTGTTCCGAGGCGGAGGACTCGAAATCTGAGAAAATCGCATCATCTTTCTCAGTTAATTGGCGCAATGAACCTTCCAGTCTTTCTTGCAGCAATATGTTCTTTTCTGCTTCTGAAAAATAAAATAGATAATCTGCGCCATGCAGTGTGATTCCTGCTTCATTTAATTTCTGGCGGAAGTCCAGCTCAGACAGTTCTTGTCCTTTAGAAAGGTCTAACTTATCAGCCATCTCAGGCGTCAGGACCACCATAACCCGGTCGTCGGTAGTTTCCAGCACCATGACCCGACTGTCTTCGCTCAGGTCAGGATTGATGGTGACTGTAAAGACTCCATCGCTGTAGAGGACATCTCCGTTCAAAAATTGCGACTGCCAAAAATCTGTTATCGTTTGTGAAAATAATGGCATACTCTTACTCCCCCTATTATTGAAATTCTATTTCAAATTACCGTATTTTCTCTATTACTTTTTAATCTTTTTTGTTTCTCTAACCTTCTTTCCAGAGTTTCTCTTCACCTAATTCTAGTAAACATCTACTTCAAAATTGTTATTTTTTAATCATACTCTCCATTCCTTGAATTTTATCCGCTAAACATTTTTTCGGGAATTTCACCCTAAAAAGACACCCTAAGTCAAATCTATAGCAGTATTGTAAACCTTCACACTGTGTGAAGATCAAGTCTTTTTAAATTTCAACCGGTAATTTCCAGGCGTAGCAGACGTGTTCATTTCCAAAATCTCTTGCGTTCAGAAATATTTGCCCTTTGGCAACAAAGAGCAAGGGATGAAAGCGAACTCTTGGACAAGCCAAACGACTCGTTCAGCATTTTTAGGATGCCGGAGTGCAGACTCAATTATTGAAGTTATTGGAAAATAATGCAATTTAAGCAACTCTACAATCGATATCGAATAAGAGGTGTAATGTCGACAAAATCTAGGGTATAACCATCTTGTTCCACTACACCTCATGCAACGGTACCAATGCTCTATTCTTCAAATCTATCACAATGTTTTATTCACTTGATAAAACTTATACTTTTGTAGTTTTGAACTATTGAATATGCGCCTAGTCACACAGAAAATTACAAGAACTTAACAAATATTATTCCAATAAAAGTCAATACTAGAGCGGCAATTCTTCTACTATCAATTTTCCTTTTTTGTAAATTAAATATTCCAAACTGATCGATTATTACAGCCATAATCATTTGTCCCAATAGAAAAATCATAGTAGTTAGAACCGATCCAAGCTCAGGTAATAAGATAATGTTACCTGTTACAATAAATATGCCAAATATACCCGCCATATATACCCAAACAGGAATACGATTTTTTTGAGTGTCATACAAAGGAATCTCTAAGCGACGTTGAGTAATCAAAATCAAAATTAGCAAGATAATCGCGCCAACAAAAAAAGAAATAAAAGTAGCTCCTAAAACAGAGCCCGTTGCAACGCGAAGTTCTCCATTAATAGCGGTTTGCAATGGTGGTAAAAATCCAGCTAAAACGCCTAAAATTATCCAAGCGATTATACTATCCTTTTTCTCTTCTGACGACACAGTTGAATTTCTTTGCTTTTTAGATTGAACCAATGAAATAGCTAAAATCATAATGATAGTCCCGATTATTCTAGTAGTACTAATAGGATTTGCTGGTACACCAAACCACTCAAAGTGATCGATTAAAATTCCTACAATCATTTGCCCAGTTACAGTTATTATTGTTGTAACTGAAGCACCTAGTTTTGAAAAAAGAATGATATTAGCCACATGAAAGCCAATACCAGCTATTGCTCCACCGATAAAAACATACAATGGATATGAAAAATCAATCCCAACACTGATTCCTCTAGGATTTACTATTAAATTAATAATGAGTAGTATCACCGATCCCAAAGAAAATGCGATGAACGAAGCTGTTAAAGGTGTTTTTGAATAAGAGCCTAAACGAGCACTTATAGATGCCTGAATAGGGTAAAGCATTCCCATAATTATCCCCATAATTAAAAAAAGTATGATTTGCATAAATTTTCTCCTTTTTATTTTTAAAATTGATATTTTTCTATACTAATTTGAAACTATAATTAAGGATTTTAAAGACTATTTATATCTCCGATTCATTAAAAAATAAAAGTGGATTATAATTCCACAGATTTTTTTTAACAAGATCTGCTAAGCGAATAACCTCCGTTGACACCTGAAGAAGAAATAATCATTCCTTCCTTAGCCAATTTAGTCAATATCTTGGGACAGGTACGTCGGAGAAACTTTTTGTTTTTCTGCTAACTCCTGTACACCAACAAGCTTGTTTGATGTGTCCATTGTAAGAAAAAGCATGGTGTGAAGAGCATAATTTGTAGCTTTTGGAAATTTCATAATGTTTAAATCACCCCTTGTTAAAGGACTTAATATATCTATAATAACCATAATAAATTTAATCGTATCATTTTGTCAAATAATTTCCCAATCATATAAGGCGTTATTCTTCAAAACAGATAGAAACTAAAAGGAAAAAAACTTATAAAAACTACTGTAATGAAATTATTAAAGCTCTCCGTAATACAGGAGCCGTCTCTAAAAACAAATGAGACGGGTGTTAACTCATAAATAAAGGTCAGCGATACGAAAAATGCAAACAATAGTAAGCTTACGATATAACGTCGCTCGTTCACAGTTTCTTTTTTTATAAACAATGAGCACAGGAAAGAACCCATGGCAATCGTTGACCACATCAAGCCATTATAAAAATCACCACTCTCTTTTACAG
>JAEWDX010000059.1 GCA_023389895.1 Bacillota bacterium | reverse complement strand
GTTCAATCCACAAGATGAACATAAACAATTAGCAGTGGATGAAAGAAAATTTTTGATTGAATTAAAACCGTCTTTTCTAAATCAAGTTGCTAAATCCCTATCTTCAATTCACCATGATATTCAATTTGCTTCTTGTACTCAGCAATATCCTCTGCTAACTAATTGGGTCCAATTTGTTTTGGAGTATATACAACTTGAAATAAATGATAACACTGAATCAATGGAACTCTTTTTGGACCACAGTTTCACTCAGTTAGCTTTAATGTTGACGAAAAATGCTGTTGGAACTCACACGCAAGATATTAATTTACATACCTATAAATCAATTAATCCACAACTTTACAAAACAATTTTAGCAATGAAAGAAAATTATAAGCACTCGTGGACTTTAGATGAAATGGCGTATATTTCTAGCTTAAGTAAGTTTCAATTTGCTCATTATTTCAAAGAAATCATTGGGATATCACCCTACTCTTGGTTACAAATATATCGAGTTATCCGCAGTCAAGAAATGCTTAAAAGGACCAATCAAACCGTGTTAAAAATAGCAATTGAATGCGGTTTTTCTTCTGTTGCAGTTTACAATCAACTATTTAAGCGATTATATGGTATATCGCCAGGTTCCTTTCGCAGAATGGTTAGTAAGTAAACACCAGAACCGATAATCATCATAAGCCCACATACCCAAAATAAAATATGAGTTGATACGAACGAAGAGATTAATCCAAATAATCCAAGGGAAATGGCATTAGATAAATATAAAAGAAATGCATTAAAACTAAAGCCCCGCCCTAGTTTTTCTGCTGGAAGGTATTGCTGTAACAAATATACCCTAGATAATCCAGATATAGGCAAGCCGATTGCAGCAATTAATACTCCTATAAAATATAATGGAATGTTATTTGCGAACCCTATAATAAATATACCAATTCCCCAAATAAGTGAGCCAATTAAATAAATTTTTATATTCAATTTCCTCCATATTATTGGGACTAACAAATTTATTGCTATGACAGCAGCACCGTACCAACCTTGAAGAATGCTATACAACTTTTCACCGTTAGCTGTTGTTTCTATAAGTTGTAGTAATAGCCCAACCTGCCATACCCATGTATTAAAAAACACCATTATGACTGTAACAATAAACAAAGTTTTTATAGTAGCCTGTTTTTTTACCCAAATAGCGAATTCCTTAATTGAAATAAATATATCAACCATTTTCTTTTTGTTAGCGATTCCATTATCTTTCTCTTGAAGTTGGATTTTATTAATAAGCACCGCACTTAGGAGGTACGTTAACGCATCAAAGGTAAAAAAATGAATATAGCCAATAGTATTCATTAGTCCAACACTCGCAATAGGACCTAGTACGGTAACTCCCCTTGTAACCGTATCAAGTAAGCTATTCACAGACGTTCTTTCTTCTTCCTCTGTGATTACGGGTAAAATAGCTCGATGAGCAGGATTAAAAAAACATCCTAAACATTGAATGGCAAAACTTACAATAATTAAATGCCAATAGCTCAATAGTTCGAATTGGTGAAATACTACAAGTGATAATGTAAGTGGTACTCTTATAAGATCAAGAATTATTAATAACTTTTTTTTATTCACCCAATCAGCAATCACTCCTCCGATTAATCCAAATAAGAGGTAAGGAAACACCTGTGAAATTGCAACCCCTGTTGTGTGTAGGCTCGATTCCGTCATATCATAAGCTAAAAATAAAAAAGCTAGCCCCGCAATAACATTACCTAAATTAGAAACTCCAGCTCCTAATAAGTAAAATAAAACATTCCTATTATTTTTTAGTATATTTATGTACATATTGCTTCACCTCACTTAAAGGCTACGATATAAGTGAGTCATTTTCTTCAATAATATTGCTGACTTTCTTAGCAAGATTAAACAGTACTTACGAAAAATTTATCCCGCATTAACTGGCTGTAAGACCCCCACTGATTGAAGTTTCACTTTATGAATTGTGATTGTTAAAATATGGATTAACTGAATATAAGTGGTGTTCAAAAAGCAAAAGGAATTTTAAAAGGTATAAAGGGTAAAGAATTAGAACAATTAATTATTAACTCAACTTTCGCACCTAGAAAAATGTAATGAGCTTAAATGGCTGTAATGTTCGGAGTAGTTGAAATATGGTGCTTGACCTTAAAAATAGGCATGAAAAAACACCTCATCGTTGGTTTACTCATCAACCACTCATTAAGAACAAAGGATATCAGGGGTATATATGGACAAAGCGGGTTGATAAGGTCACTAAATGATTTCTCATATCTGAAAAAACACAAACAAATTCATTTAAAGTTACTAACATGACAAAAATACCTGTTTCCAATCAATAAACAGGTATTTTTACCATTTTTATTAGGCGTTGCTTCGTAATATTTCAGCTTGAAAGTTGCGGAAAACCTGCACAACTCCACAACCATAGGAGAGTATGGACATCAATCCTACAGCACCTAACAAAGCCCTCAAAACTTTGGTGTGTCAGCCTTAATAGGTAAGGAGGGAAAACAATAAAAAAGGAGGTATCGCACCCCCTTCTAGAAATTTTGCCGACTTATGAAATCATCTTAGTTTGTAATGTTCACTTCCTCTTTATTTGTTATGCTCACTTCCTCTTTACCAGTCTTATATGTATAAATTTCTAACCCTGCATGTTCTTGTTCCTCTCCGCTTGCCACGACTTTAAAGGAATGATTCACTTCATTTTTCCCAGGCGTGTAAATAAGCCTACTAAAAGTGGAAGAAGCATGGGGAACTAAATGTACGACCTTTCCAGTCGTCTCATCAATGATCGCCAAGTTAATGGTGGGCATTTTGTCCGTCAATTCCTTTATATCGATCGCTAAAGTTTCGCCGCTCTTTATGACAAAGGCAGCACCGAGCTGTACCCCCTGATTTGCTAAAGTTTCTTCCACCTGATTTATTTGATTTATTTCATCGATATCAATTTTGAGTAGCTTAGCTTTTCCGTTAAAAATGTCCGTTATTTTTATTTTTTTGTCATACGAAGTATACATTTTATGACCAACGATGGCGCCGCTTGTCTTTTGGGATAGGCTATAAGTAAACTGTTTCGGAGTAATAACCTCCTCTATTACATAAACTCCCCGCTTCATAAGCTCCTTGATAAATGCCTTATGATTATACTTATATTTGGGGTCCTGGTAGTCCAAGTCAAAAGTAATTTGATTGACTATCATCTGTTTAATCACTTTATCGTCTATGTAATCCTTCGCGCGTTCACTGAAAGCAACCGTTACCGTATGGCCTTTAATAGACATCGTTTTGTTGATCATGTTCGCGGCTGACTCTTTTCCCTTCCAATGTTTTGAAATTTCATAGTAGGGCTCAGTGCGGTTGAAGTAATCGATCTTTCGTCCATCAGCATCAATATACAAAACTTCGCTTATATGATTCAACTCTTTTCCATTTCCAAGCAAGAGTTGCACATTTTCTTCAAACGTTTCGAACGTATTGTAATATGTCTTAATGCCACCGCTATATTCCGTAAGAGGCTTGGATTTTTCAGCAAAAACAACGGAGGATGAGAAGACAGACACTGTTGCAATTAAAACAACAAGGAAGATGCCTAAGACCTTTTTTCCGCTTCTTGTATTTCGTTTCATGATTAGAGAAAACCTCCTGTACAACTGTTTTTTGGGTTGAGCCAGATTGCTATTCAGAACAGGCGAACTTGAAGCAAAATGTAGAATCATCTCGCTGTATCGCTTCTTCTCAGCCGTTTTCAAGCCTTTCGTTATTTGTTCATCTACGGCGTATTCGCAGGCCTCGCTAATATTAGCTAAAGCAAGATAAGATACCGGATTGAACCAATGCAGGCAGTTAACCAACACCGCCATAAGCTTAATCCAAGCGTCTCTTTGCTTGTAGTGGATCCATTCATGCTGCAACGCAAGTTTGTAGTCCTCTGCATTGATGCTCGCGTTTGGCATTACGATTGTCGGCTTGATAAATCCAATTAGCATAGGAGAGTGCACATAATCGCTGACTACCACTTTCAGATCTCCTATCCGATCGATCGGGGAGGATTGAATCGCTTGCTTTTTAAAGCGAAAGTAAGCGAAAAAATAACGGTACAACATTACTAAACAACCGACCATCCAGATTCCAAGTATCCACTGATCTACAGATAAAATAGAAAAACCTTGGTTTTCAGGCGTAGTGCTGGCACTTGCCGTCTGGTCAGGCATTAACGTTCCGAGTGCTGCTGTCGTCTCTATATCAGCGCTCGTTGAATCTGGATGCACCTGTTTTTCATAAAAGGAAAACAGCGGTTGATTAAGTGATACGTTAAAGTGCAGCGGCAAAATAAAAAGCGATAATGCCATCAAACTGGCGTAGTAATACCAACGGCCACCATATTTTGATGCCAATTTCGTTCGTAGCAGAATGAATAATAAGCTTGCAACACTACCGGTAAGAGAGGTCATTAACAACCATTTAATCATAGCTGTCCGCCTCGCTATTTATAAATGCCCGAAGCTCTTCGATATCCTTCTTTGTCAAATTCTCATCCTGGAACAATGAGCTAATCAAACTTTTAGCAGAGCCATTATGGATGGAGAGTAAAAAGCTCTTTGTTTGCATTTTTCTGTAATCCTCTTCGCTTATAGCTGCCCAATATTCATGGGCATGCGAACGTCCGATTTTCTCGGATTGCAACGCCCCTTTGTCTAGTAACCTACCGGCAAGTGTGAGAATAGTCGTCTTATTTTTGTTGGGGAAATATTCCATGATTTCATTTGTAGTCATCCTTCTTCCACTTTCCCATAGGACTTGCATAATCTCCATTTCAGCTTTTGTGATTTGCATATTGGTAAGCCGCCCCCTTCTATTCTACATTATGTTTTTTATTCTACAACATGTTGAAACGAAATACAAGTTTGGTATATATATAGGATTATGAAGGGATATACTTAAGCTAACAGACAGTTTAGTTGGAAAAAACATGAAAACTCCCCCATGTTTAAACGTATTTCTATATAAAGGGAAAGCTTTATTGTTGTGTCTAGAGACAACCTAATCGTGACCTAGAAACCTTTATTTTTTAAACAAGGTTTTGGAAGTTAAATAGAAAGTAAATTATTCTCTAAATAAAACAAGGAATATCCCTTTCATACGGGATATTCCTTGTTAATTTTTGTCTAATTACTAACTTTGAATGCAGCTACGTTTGCTGCGCGTGTAACAATTTCGACAGAATCAGATTTAACCGCGGCAATTACATCTGCAATTGGTGCAATGAAAGGTCCTTTGCACGGGGGGCACCTTCAGGAGTTATTGAGTTACTTGAGGAAATAGGAAAACAGGAAAACATCATAACAGTGATAAAAGAAAAACTTCAATATGGGGAAAAAATAATGGGATTCGGTCACAGAATCTATAAAACAGAAGATCCACGGTCCATTCTTTTGAGAAATAAATGTATCAGTATGTACGGAAAAGATGAATGGTTAGACTTAGCAACTGTAGCTGAAAAGGAAATAATTAATTTACTCGCACAGCATAAGCCTGACAAGCGCTGGAGTACTTGAAATAACGTCAATTTATCTTCAAGTCTGAAGTGACTCGAGGGTGCCCCAAAATTATACTTTTGGGACACCTGCATGTTTTTTCTTTTTATGCTTTATTATTCCTTGTACAAAATGATGCAAAATTAGAAAGTGAAACTCAGAAAGTAAAAAACTATATATGGGAACCATCCATAGGTACAGAGGGTCTACTTAGTTATCCTATGTATGATAATGCTCTGCAATTGTTTTTAAAAAAAATTTCATTGAATTTGTCATATATGCATCTTTTCGTCGTATAAAGACGGTTGAAATAATCCCGTATTTTTCAGGGATGGGATGACAATGAACCTTGCCTGTAGTAGAAAGATGTTTAACAGCAGATTGTGGTACAAGCGTAACGCCAAGTCCAATTGCAACACTATTTAAAATTGTCTCTAATATGTTGAATTCCATGATTCTTTTCGGAAGCAATCCCTCATCTTTGAGCCAGCGTTCTAGCTTGGAACGATATCCGCATCCTTGATTAGAAACAAGGAGTGGAGTTGTTATAATTTCCTCTATATGAAAAGTTTTATGTTGCGTAACAAGAACCAGTTTTTCAGTACAGACATCGTATTGTTCTAAAAGTGGATGCTTAATTGGTCCAGATATAAAAGCACCATCTAATTGGTGATCAGTTACTTCTTTGATGAGTTCCTCAGTTAAACCAGCTTGTAGTGATAAATCAACATTTGGATATCTCTTATAGTAAGACGCAAGAATGATTGGTAATGTACTCACTGTTTCAACTGTACCAATTTTTAAAGCTCCAGCTGGCATATCACTATCTAAAAATACTTGTTTCAGTTCTTGGACATCCTGCAAAATTTTATTAACGTATGAAAGCATTTTTCGACCTTCTGGGCTTAAAGTCATTCCTTTTTTATGTCGATAAAAAAGCGGTGTTTTGAGTTCGTTTTCTAACAGCTTTATACGGGCTGTTACATTGGATTGGACATATTTTAATTCCTTTGCCGCATTACTAACGCTTCCGTGATTTGCAACGCTTTGGAAAATTTGTAAGTCTCGTAGTTCCACTGAGCTTTCCCTCCTTGATACAAAATATCATTATAAATGATGTTTTGTATCACTTTCAATCATTTTACATGATGTGATTTCTTTTTTATAATTCTCGTTATGCAATTCATAGAGATTATAGAAAAATGAGGGAAAACCATGAAAAAAGGTCAAATGATAATAGGTGCGATGGCATGTTTAATCGCAAGTATGTCCTGGGGAGCAATGTTTCCAGTTGCGGACCATGCACTATTGTATATAGATCCATTTTATTTTTCAACGATTAGATATGGAGCGGTAGCTATTGTATTAGTCATTTTATTATGGATGAAAGAAGGCAGGCAGGCTTTTCATTTAGAAGGAAAAGGGAAGCTACTCGTCTTCTTCGGAACGATGGCATTTACTGTATACAATATACTAGTTTTCTTTGGTCAAATGTTAATGGGGAAATCAGGCGTTATGGTAGCTTCTATTATGGAGGCACTTATGCCGATGATTTCAATTATTATTTTATGGGGATTTAAACGTGTAAAACCGAAGAAATATATGATGATAAGCATGGTCATTGCTTTTATTGGGGCTATCTTTGTCATTACAAAAGGTGATATGAGTTTCTTTCTTACACTGAAAGATAATCTGTTTTCACTAGCATTTATATTAATTGGTGTTATAGGATGGGTAATTTATACGATGGGTGGGCAATCATTTCGTGATTGGTCTACACTCCGCTATTCAACATTGACATGTGTTTTTGGTACAGCTGTTACAGGTATCATAACGATGATAATGACAATGCAAGGATATGTGTCAGTACCAAGTATGGGAACGATTTCTGCTGTTAAATATGATTTATTATTTATGATAACTTTACCAGGTTTTGTGGCATTGCTTAGTTGGAATTATGGCATAAAAATTTTATCATCCGTGAATGGAATTTTATTTATTAATTTCGTTCCAATCACTACATTGGTCATTATGATGATGCAAGGATATAATATAACAATTTTTGATGTAATAGGAACACTGCTTGTTATAACAGCTCTCATACGAAATAACGTATGTCAGCGTAAAGAAAAAAACAAGAAAAAGGAGATTTTACAAGAGGAGGAACAGTTACGCAAAGCTGTCTAATACCAATGTCGTTGAAGGATATTCTATGTTAGAAATTATATTATTGGTTGTGGTGACTTATTTCTACCAAGAAAATAAATATTGACAATATAAATACATATCCGTATATTACTAAATATTAATTAAATTTTTCAGATATAACATTTCATAACACAATGATTGGGAGTAGTAAGAGTCTATTATTAGGTAAAGAGAGCTGCGGTTGGTGTGAAGCAGTCCAATAATCCTCCGAACTCGCCCAGGAGTGGTAAGACGAAAAGAACAGTTAAACTATTCTCTATGTTTTAACGAGTAACCTTCGTTACAAGGTTTTAAAGCTGGGTTCATTATGAACCAACAAGAGTGGTACCGCGGTTTGCCTAAAGCTTATCGTCTCTTCTTTCATTTGATTATGAAGGAAGAGACGATAAGCTTTTTTTCTATGAGAAAAGGCCGGAGTAACTTCTATTTTAAGGTAAGTATATTAATATTTTTTATTGGAGGTATTGTGATGGAGAAAAACAACCAGCAATTGCAGCGGACAATGACTTCTCGCCATATTACGATGATGGCTTTAGGGGGGGCTATTGGAGCCGGATTATTTAAAGGAAGTAGTTCAGCCATTGATATGGCAGGTCCATCCGTTATTTTTGCATACTTGATTGGGGGAATTATTCTATTATTCGTTATGCAAGGTCTCGCTGAAATGGCTGTTCGTAATAGTAACGCAAGAACATTTAGAGATTTAGTAGAATCGATTCTAGGAAAATACCCCGCTTATTTTCTAGATTGGATCTATTTGAAAATGTGGGTATTAAACATTGCAGCTGAAGCCGTCGTTGCAGCCATTTTCCTTCAATACTGGGTACCGGAATATCCTATTTGGATACTCGCCCTTCTCGTATCTGTGATCGTGACAGTCATTAACTTACTGTCAGTAAAAGTATTTGCTGAAACAGAGTACTGGCTTGCTTTAATTAAAATTACAGTTATTGTTGTGTTTATAATTGCCGGTTTATTGCTATTACTTGTTACCTTTGGGAATCATACAGCCGTTGGTTTTTCTAACTTAACAAAGTACGGTGGCTTCTTTCCCAACGGATCAACAGGAATTATTACAGCGATGCTTGTTGTAATCTACTCTTATGGTGGTACAGAAATTATTGGTGTTACGTTAGCCGAAACGAAAAACCCAGAAAAAGTTGTTCCCAAAGCCGTTCGCAATACATTAGTACGGATCATTTCCTTCTATATCATTCCATTCTTCATCATTGTAAGTCTAATTCCATGGAAAGAAGTTAACGGCGTACCCGAAAGCCCGTTTGTAATGGTATTTAAAATGATAGGAATTCCAGGTGCTGATCACATTATGAACGCAATTATTCTACTAGCAATTATCTCATCAATGAATTCTGGTTTATATGGCTCATCCCGCATTTTATACACACAAGCCGTGGATGGACATATACCACAAATCTTTTCGCGTCTATCTAAAAAGAAAGTTCCCGTTTACGCAATTTTAATATGTACTTCTTTTTTATATATTGGTGTAATCATTTCTTTGTTTGTAGGAAGTAAAACGTTTGATTATTTAATGGGGTCTCTAGGATATACCGTTTTATTTATCTGGTTAATTATTGCGTTTGCTCATCTTAAATCACGTAAAAAAATCCCTGAACAAACAAGCGGCTACAAAGTGAAATTCTTTCCTTATACAACATGGATAGCCATTATTGCCTTATGTGCTATTCTGATTGGAATTATCTTTACAACTTCTATAATCGTAACAAGTATAACACTGGCAATTTATATTCTGATTACGTTAACTTATATTTTCAAAGGACGCTTTACAAAGTCGAAGAGCGTGTAAAATATTTTGTGTAAATGAATAAAGTGAAACTTCAATTAGTGTGGTTTTTCCCCATAGCTTTCCAAACGAAGAGCACTCGAACGGGTTACAACCAATCTTTTTTATTAATGTTTACTTAAAAATATAATAAAAAGGGTAGAAACATTAAATGCTTCTACCCTTTTTTACACTCCAAGGAGGCATTTGGGAATACTTTATCTCTCATTCATCATTTCTGTTTTCAAAGTTATCAATTCTAATTGAAACCAAATCCCCCCTTCAAAAAAGGTTATATGAGTGTTTTGGTCAATTAAATGCCCTTTCCAAATAGGCATTCATATTTTCGGGTGAATTCTGATGTTTAAATGTCTCATTAAATGTTTCATAACTAATTTCTTGAAGTTTGCGTGAATCTTCAAGGGTACCCTTTTTTATATTTATAGTCATTTAAATATGTCGCTCCTATCACTTTTTCATTTCAATCTCAATTCTCTTTGCTAAGTCAGATGATACTTTATTGAAATACTCCATAACTTTCCTTCTAATAGCATCAGATATGACTTTCAAATCACTAGCTAAATTTTCGACAAGATGTTCTTTTTCTATTTGAGTTAACCTCGTATAGGATTCACCAGCCTGCCTAAAATCGTCTTGCTTTGTTATAGAAGTTCTTTCTAGTTTGCCTTCAACATATCTTCCATCACCACTTGTAATTTGATTAGCTGGTGTCCAATTTTGCTGTTGGTTAACCGGTAATTTACGAAATTCAGCTCCAATTCTCCTTCTTTGAGAATCACTATAAATATTGGCACGGCCCTGCAGTATTTTATCATCAGATAATTCTGCACCGTCTAGTAAATTAGAAGGGGAGAAGGCGACTTTCTCTACTTGTTCCATATAATTATCAGGATTTTTATTTAATACCATTTTGCCTACTGGTATTAAAGGGTACTCTTTTTCATCCCATACTTTTGTATCGTCTAAAGGATCATAAGAAAGATTTGCTTCATCCTTTGGGTCCATGAGCTGGACATATAAGCCATATTCAACCGGTTTACCACTCGCAATCGCATCGTATAAATCTTTTCCAGCGTAATCAGGATTTTCAGCGGCTAGTCTATTTGCTTCTTCGCGACTAATGTATTGTACCCCTTCAAATGGGTACCAATGGTATTTAACGTACTTTCTAATACCTTGAGCATTTCTCCAAACATATGTATTTACACTATGTCCTGGAATGTGGCGAAGACTTTTTACCGTACCAGCATCAGAGTATAAACGTACAACAAAATGGATCGATTCAGGCGCTCTTGCTACGAAGCTCCACATCCTATCAGGATCAATTAAATTATTTTTTGGTGAAGGTGAGAACGCTTTAATAAATTCCGGAAATCGTATCGCATCACGAACAGAAAAGACAGGAATGTGATTACATAATAGATCAAAAGCGCCTTCTTCTGTATAAAATTTTGTAGCAAAACCACGTACATTTCTAGATGTATCTGGCGTTCCTTTCGTACTGACAGCTAACGAAAATCGAACCAAAACAGGAACTTTCTGATTAGAATTTTGCAAAAAACTCAGTTTGGTATGTTCGGACATCGAATACATCGTTTGAAAATAACCAAATGCACCAAATCCTTTTACATGAACAGGTCTTTCTAAAATTTTTTCATGAATAAATTCTTGTAAGGTTTCGTGTAGTACACTATCTTGTTCCAGTACAGGTCCCCTAGAGCCAATTGTCTGGGAATGCAGTTTAGCTTGCTCATTGGAGTGGCCTCGATTCTCATAATGGCTTTCCTCAATAAAACTGTACCTCAGTTTATGATGTTTTTCATTCATTATTATAGCCTCCAAAATTTATATTCCATCAGTCGTTACTAAATATGATTTTTAAGGCTCGAATATGTATCCTCTTCTTTTATTTTCAAATTCATTAGAAATATAGTTTCTTAAAGTTAGTAGCATTTTTCAGGAATATAAAGTGAATTTGAATGATGTGTGAACAGACGGCTAATTAAAGAAAACTCCTATGCAGTGGACCTTTTTTGATGTAAAAACCATTTTTACTTATCAACTCTGCTAGTCTAGTCTCTATCATTTCTTTTCACTCATTTTTAAATATAGAAATATATTTATAAGAATTTTCCCCATATAAAAGGAATAAATATCAGAATTGTATAGGAATTTTTTTACAAGGGGGAATAAGTATGAATGATGTTTTTGAGAAGACAGCAAGATTTGAACATAGTTTTTTGCTTCAGATCTTAGGTGATCATTCTAGGTTTATTTATGAAGCTTTAGCACCTGTTCAAAAAGAGAAAATTGAAAAATCTTCCATATTTATACGAGTATTTGATACACTTCTGGATCATGCTAAATCCATAGATCTCATGAAATTAACAGCAAAAGCTGAAGTAGAGGTAATAAAACTTCGAGATTTTAAATTAGAATTATTAAGAAAACACCTTATCGGGAAAATCAAAATTCACCTTTCACCCACCTTTATTAATCATATGATAAATGAATTAGAAGAATATCTACGAATTTTAAAACATTTAAAAGTAGGGGAAGTTCCCCCAGTATATCATGAACTACATCATCATCTTGTATGGTTATTAGATGCTGCTGGTCATTCAGAGGCGATTTTATCAAATTTAGACAGTGTTGAAAAGAGATTAAGGGAGAAAAGTGATTCATTTACGAAGCATTTTGAAGATTTTTACTTAAAAGCCGTAGAAATGGCAGGATATTTAAGAACGAATTTAACTACGTTTCCTGCTTTGATAAAATTCAATTCAGACACCCAGTTAGAAATAAAATTATTTCAAGGATTTTTACAAGAAATAGAAGAACTAGAGCTAAGTAATCAAGCATTAGGGACATTTGCCCCGTTAATGGCGGATCATATGTTACGTGAAGAATGTTATTATCTAATGAAGTTAAGTGAGTCAGCAGATCTTGAAACACCAAACTGTGCTCCTACTAAACCTCGGATTAAAGAGTGAAAAAGATATATTCGGCCCTCGAATTAAACAACATTAGTAGCCTTCCATTAGATTAATTATGGAAGGCTACTGAAATTTATTTATGACCTATAACCAAAAAGGCTTGTGAAACTTTTTTGGCAAAGGTCATTGGTGGCTCTACGGACTGAAAATGAACATATAAAATATTGGGTTTGGTGAATACCCAGTGGTTATGAATTGCACTAACGATAAGATGATTTCTAACAAGAACATTAACAAAAAGAGAAAGCTCTTCTTCAAGAAGGACAGCTTCCCCAAGATTAAGTGTATTACCTTCTTGATCCATTGATTCAAAGGTTATACCTGCATGTAGTTCAGCACGACTAGGACGCCCTTGAATTTTAACTTGAAGATTGCGGGTAATTTCAATTGAACATACACCATGGCTTACACTTGCTTTTCCATCAAGAATCTGAGCGCATTGTTGACAAAGATATTGGAGGTTCAATGTCATAGACACTTCTTTTTCTTTTTTATAGACTATGAGGTGTGGTGTATGCTTAGAACGATGCGTGATTCACTTTTTCTCATCCTTATTTAAACTTTTGAATTAATTAAAACCCTAATTTAGGACACACCAATCAACATTGTGATACAATTTTTGGAACGATTAACAAAGCAGGTGATTTCGTGAATGAGACAAATTTTTTGTTGGAAGTTCCTAACGGAGTTTTTTTACTTAAAAAAGATTTCAACCAGGAAAGCAACTGGTGCTCTGATAGTTGTTATAAATTTATTTATTCCGTAAATGGAGCTATGTCTTATCAAACGAAAAGAACTCAGATAACACTTGATGAGAAACAATTTGTTATGTTCAATCCACAAGATGAACATAAACAAT
>JAEWDX010000054.1 GCA_023389895.1 Bacillota bacterium | reverse complement strand
ACTCACATCTTCAAAATAAATTTCTCCATCTACATGTTTACATTCAATCGCATTAGGTCCATCATCGATATCGTATTTCTCATCTACTAATTCAAAAACTCGATCCATTGAAGCAATCGATTGCGTCATCGTTGTTGAGGAGTTAACAAGCCTTCGGAGTGGAGCATACAATTTATCAATATAGGCGATGAAAGCCATCATCGTTCCGATCGTAAGATCCCCTTGAATGACTTGATAACTTGAATACCCAATAACGAGTAATGGAGCAATATCCGTAACAGTATTCACAACCGCAAATGCTTTTGCATTCCACTTTGTATGTATAATTGCTTTATTAAGGAAATTATTATTATGTTTATCAAATTGGGTTTGCTCATAATCTTCAATGGCAAGGCTTTTGATTATGGCCATTCCTTGAACTCGCTCATGAAGATATCCTTGTACTTCAGCAAGGGCTTGTGAGCGCTTTCTTGTCAGCCTTCTTAAATTTCCGAAAAAGTATTTAATGGAAAATGCATAAAACGGGAATAAAAGAATAGAAACGATTGTCAATGTAAAATCCATATTGAACATAATGATAATTGCGATCACAATTGTCGCAGCATCTAGCCATAAATTCATTAGTCCTGAAATAACAAATGTTTTTGTTTGCTCGACATCATTAATAATTCTTGAAATGACTTCCCCTGCTCTTGTATTGGCATAATATTTAAAGCTTAGCTTTTGAATATGAGTAAATAGCTTATCGCGAATATCATAAAGGATTTTATTTCCAACCCATTGGGCGAAATACTGCCGATAATATTCAATTGGTGGTCTGACAATAACAAATAGAAATAGCATAATCCCCATAACATTAAAGAGATGATTTGTCTTATCAGCTGTACTCATACTTGAATTACCAATAATATCATCGACAACATATTTTATTAACAATGGAATGAATAGCGGAATAATAAACTTAATAATGCCAATCATTATTGTTATAAATATTTGAAGGCGATAGGGCTTAACAAATGTAAAGTAACGCTTGATGCTATTCAACCAATCCTCTCCCTTACCATTCATCAGCACTTTGTCATCTCAATCGAATCGCTCAGCCACTTTTTGTATTATATCGGCTTATTTTTGAATATTTCCTTCACTTTCTAAATATATTTCAGCCATTTCCCAGCTAGAAAAGCGAGCAACTTGAGACATATAAAAACCTGTTGATCTTTAAACAAATCAACAGGCGCTCCCGAACGGGAAATTCACTCCATTAGCGTCTATATGTTAAGTATCGTTCATACCAGATATCGATAAAATCTGGTGCAAAAGGACCTTTTCTTTGACGGATCCAATGAATTAGCTGATTCACATTAGATTTTAAAATCCAATCAATCGGTTCTGGATAACTCATCTCTTGACGATGCCTCTCATATTCATCCTCATCTAATAAATTAAATGTCATGTCTGGATATACTTTAATATCAAGGTCATAGTCGATATATTTAACTGCCTCCCCATCATAAATGAATGGTGAGCTTAAATTGCAATAATAATATATCCCATCTTCCCTAAGCATTCCAATAACATTAAACCATTGCTGTGAATGAAAATAACAGATTGCTGGCTCCCTCGTAATCCAAGTCCTGCCATCCGATTCCGTTACAACCGTTCGATCATTACCGCCAATCACTAAATTTTGTGTTCCTTTTAATACCGTTGTCTCCTCCCAGACGCGATGGATGTGCCCATTATGTTTGTAGCTGTGAATTTGTACTGGTTCTCCTTCTATGGGTGCAGCCATTGGTTCTCCCCCTACTCTCATCCTTCCGGGCTTTTCGTATATTTTATTATTATAACGGTTTTAGTCAAAATTTAAAACAAAGAGCCATTGAAAATTCGACAATGGCTGCTAGAAAAATGGGGTTGTTAACACCTTTCAAATATATGTTTATTTATTCTAATAACATTCCACCATCCTATTTATGATTCATTCAATTATGTATGTATTCGCTTATATTCTTCCCATTCCTTTGACTAGTTTTGTTGAGTAGACAGAAGTTTTGTTGAAAGGAAGTGTCTGAAAAGGAATATTTCATAAAAAAATAGGGGTTGTCTCTTATTGGACAACCCCTTTTTCATTATTATGAATTTTGTTGACCTGAATTTTGCGCTTTTTTAGCTTGAGATTGTTGATTTTGTTGTTTTACTGATTGTGCATTTGTTTCGCTGGCAAACTCTGTACCGAACTGACCAGAGCTAGCAGACTGTGCATTTTGTTGAGCTACTTCTTGAATATTTGTCCCCGCCATACTTTTATTTGGTTGTTTTGCCATTGATTATCACCTCCACGCTCATTAATTTGTCCAAGTGTAGAGGAATTATCCTTCATTTTTCAAAAATATAAAAACAATTTTTCAATCTAAACTAAAAGAGAAATTCCACCGTCGACAATAATCGTTTGCCCCCGGATCATACTTGATTCATCTGCTAATAAAAACATGACGGCATTCACCATATCAGGTATTTCGACCATTCTACCAGCTGGAGTTTTTTCTTTTGATTCTGCAAGCAATTCTTCTCGATTCGGGAAATGTTTTAAAGCATCTGTATCAATCGCCCCACCTGAAACTGCATTAACAATAATATTTTTTGACGCAAATTCGATCGCTAAATATCTTGTCAAAGCCTCAACTGCCGCCTTGGAAACACCAACTGCTGTATAATTTTCCAAATAACGAATTGAACCTAAAGAACTTATACTCACGATTTTTCCACCATTATTTTTTTCCATTAGCTTTGCCGCTTCCTGGGCACAGAATAAGAGTGCTTTACTATTAATATTCATCGTCCAATCCCAGTGAGATTCCTCAAGCTCCATCGCTGGACGTAGAACACCGGATGCAGCATTATTTACAAATACATCGAGTCTCCCGAATTCCTGATCAATCTCTTGAAAAAGCTTTTTGATCTTCTCAACATCTCCAACATTTGCTTTCACCGTTAATACTTTTCGGCCAAGCGCTTCAATCTCGGCAGCTGTTTCAAGTGCCGCTGTTTTACTCCGCGCATAATTTATGACAATATGATATCCTTCTTTAGCTAATTTTATGGCGATTGCCTTCCCTATTCCTCTACTGCTTCCCGTTATTAATGCTACTTTTTCAGTCATAAAAAAATTCCTTTCTTTATCTTACTATACTGCTGTGCCTTTCATTTTAGCTTTTTCACATCATGCTTTCAATTATTTGCTTTCGCTGAAGTGTCGAAAGATTTTCTGATGTGAAACGGAAAATGCATATGCTTCCATTTCCTTTACTGTCACCAATTTCAAATCATCTGTCTCCTCTATGCTTGATTGGACCTTCCCTTTATAAGCATTTATATTCCATGTTAAATGGGAAAAAACATGTTCAATTTGTCCGATCATTTCACTAACTTCAATATCCGCCCGATAGGCGCTTAGGACAGACTCTTTTAATTGAGTTTTTTCATTTATATAAGATAGATGAACTTCGACATTTGGAAATTCCCATAAATTCGCTAATAAACCTGTATTTGGTCGTTTATGGATTAGGATCTTTCCTTCGTCATTTTCGAGGACAGCTGCAGCAATCTGGACATTTTTTTGTTTTTTAGTTTTTGTTTTTATCGGGAGTTCCTGAACTGTCCCCTCAGAAAAAGCTTGACAATGTTCACGAACAGGACATAATAAACAGCTT
>JAEWDX010000035.1 GCA_023389895.1 Bacillota bacterium | reverse complement strand
TATTCAAACAGGACAATTAACATTAACTCATTATGTCAGCCATGTATTTATTGGTGTAGGTATATTAGCTTTAATAAATAGATTAGAGAACCAAACGTTAGCATTTTCACTAGTATTTACGATGTTGTTTTTTGTGGCAAGTATTTTATTCTCTGTTTTATGGAGTAGAAAATTTAAAAGAGGACCTATTGAATGGTTTATGAGAAAAATAACAAATTAATAGTTTAGTAGTCGAGTTTTACATAAAGTCGAGAACAGAAAAGCGTTCTTGTTAGACAGGAACGCTTTTCTACAAAAGAAATAGGTTTTAGTGGGTCATATTCAACCAACCATAGGATTCATCGGCAAAACTCTGAAGGTAATTCATGAATAAGCTTGCGTGGTAACCATCACAAACAGCATGGTGCATTTGTAAAGAAACAGGAAGACAAATAGCATTTTGCTTGTGTACAAATTTACCTGCTGTAATTATCGGTAAAAGGTAATTATTCTCATTATGAATGTTAAGGTTAAAACCAGTAAATGAACACCATGGAATCATTGAAATGTGAAAAATATTTTCGGGAGTTGGGGATTTCGGAAATAAACGTATCCTACCGTTATAATTCGTTAAATCACTTTCGTAATCTTGATGGAATTGTCTAAAATTATCCGATGTTTCTGTCCAAATGCTCGAAAATGTCTTTGACTCCTCATTAAAAATCGTGTAACTTGGATTTAGTTTTTCCCAATAGCCTAACTCTCCTTGGCTATTAAAACACGTTCTAAATGCAATATTAGAATTGATAGCTTTTGTCACTAGATAGATAAATGCTGGGTAAAACTTGAAATTATGATCTTTTATGTTTTTATAGAAAATACTAATATCTATTTCAGATGTCATATTAAACGTTGTTTGTTGGGTCATATAATGCTCAAAATACTCGTGTCGCTGCCAGTTCTTGCGATCAATTTTATTGAAAATCATTTTTCTTTGCCTCCTAAATATTAAAATTTTTATTTAGGAGGCTATTTTCACTGTTTTTTTCATATATTACACCCCACTATTGATGGTTATATCCTATTATAACATTCATTATTAATAGCAATTTTTCAACATTTTTGACGATAGCTAAAATAAAAGAATGAATCTGTCAATTGATTCGTCAGCTTATTATAGCAAGTGATACTTTTGAAAGCTGTCTTTAAATTATTTTTTATCAATAAGTGATTGAATATAGATTTCGGTCATTTTAATTTGTTCTTTCCATAATGAAATAATCCATTCTCTGTCCGCCAAAGAGATTAAAAAAGTCGCAAATCCATTTAAATAAGTAACAATTAAATCATTTATTAGCTCAATGTCAGAAGGGGTTAATTGATCCCCATAAAAATCATTTAATAAAACCTCAAATAAATCAAATGGTGTCTTATCTCTGTCCTGATTGAAGATAAGATCATCAAACTCTTTATCGTATGAAGATTTCACTACAAATTGTAATTGAACATTAATTAGATGTAAGTATTCTTTATTTTTTTCATCAATAAAAAAAAGAAAATATTTTAGCATAATATCAGAAAAAGAATCTGTTTCTTTAGATTCATTATAAATTTGTTCTAAAGCTTCATTCATGAGTATATCAGATAAAATAAAAGCCTCTTGTTGAATCGTTTCCATAGAACCGAAGTGATGAAATACACTTGCTTTGCTAACATTGGCTCTCTTTGCAACGCTGCTAGCACTTAGCGCCTCAATACCATTTTCGGCAATTAAAGAAATAGTAGCATTTAGTAATGCCTCTTTTGTTTTATTTCCCTTTTTTTCCCGACCATCTATCATTATAGAACCTCCCAACAGAATGGTTGTTACATTTATTAATTATTATATCATAAATTAAAATAATTGACCGATTGGTTAGCTTTATGTACAATTTTATTGGCTGTTCGGTTAAATTTTCAGAAAAGTATTTGTATGAAACTTCATTTCTAATAAAAGATAAGGAGAGAAATAGATGGAAAAAAGAAAGTTTCTTATTTTAGCAATATTACTTGCATTGTTAACGTCTGTTATAAGTTTTAGTCAATTTTTAAGTCCTTCTCAAGAAGAAGTAGGGGGAACAGAAAAGGATTTTTCATCCGACCGAGCTCTAAATTATTTAAAAGAAGTAGCAAAGGAACCACATCCTATAGGCTCTTCTGCGAATAAAAAAGTAAGAGATTATATTGTAAAGCACTTTCAAGATTTAGATATTCCTGTTGAAATTCAATCGAAGCCCGTGAAGGATATTAGGGGTGAGGAGTATGCTAAAGAAATAGGTGCAGAGAATGTTGAAAATATTATTGCAAAGATCCAAGGAACATCCAGTGATGACAATGCGATTTTATTAACAGCTCATTATGATTCTGAAATAGAAACTCCTGGGGCATCAGACGATGGTTACGGCGTTGTCACGATTATGGAGGCAGCAAGAGCATTAAAACAAATGCCGGCACCTAAAAATACAATTTATTTTGTACTAACAGACGGTGAAGAGCCTGGCTTACTTGGAGCGAGAGCTTTACAAGATCGAACAGATATTTTAGACGAAGTACGTATTATGCTAAACTTTGAGGCAAGAGGTAACACTGGGGTACCGATTATGTTTGAAATGAGTTCAAATGATTTAAGGTTGGCGCAATTTTATAAGGAGACTGTTCCATACCCAGTAGCATACTCCTTTGCTTCTGAAATGTATAAAAAGATGCCGAATGATACAGATTTTATGGAATTAAAAATAACAAAAAAATTAGGGTATAACTTTGCAAATATGGATGGTTTAGAGGCATATCATGCAGCGATAGAT
>JAEWDX010000337.1 GCA_023389895.1 Bacillota bacterium | reverse complement strand
TGGCTCCCATTTCCGGACGTGTATACCGTTCAATCATGTTTTATCCTCCGATCTTTGCTAAATATCGACGCTTTTGCTTTTATCACATGAGCTCGTTAAAGTGAATTTTCAATCAAGCGTCGTCTTTTGCTCGTTAATCATGGGTAAATTCCTTCGCCTCTACTGCCCATATATCACTTTTCTCTGCTTCTTCGATTGCGATTTCAACTGTTTCTCGTAAAAGGGTAACATGCCCCATTTTTCGTTTGAATTTCGCATCCTTCTTTCCATATAAATGAATTTTCCAATCCGGTAAGATTGGGATTTTCGCTAATAATGCTTCTACGTGTTCACCTAATAGATTGACCATGACAGCATGTTTTAATAACTCTGTTTTTCCAAGCGGCCAATTGCAAATCGCTCTAATATGCTGTTCGAATTGTGATGTTTCACATGCTTCGATTGAATAGTGACCTGAATTATGAGGTCTTGGAGCCAATTCGTTAATGTAAATATGTTCATCACTCGTTAGAAACATTTCGACTGCTAATGTTCCAACAAGGTTTAATTTTTGAGCAAGCAGCTTTGCCGTGTGGATTGCTTTTTCCCGTGCATTCTCCGAAATTCTTGCTGGTACAATGGTTTGATGAAGAATATTTTCTTGATGAATATTTTCTCCTACTGGAAAAATCGCTATTTCGCCTGAGACGCTTCGACAAACAATCACAGAAATTTCCTTTTCAAAGGGAATCCATTTTTCAAGGACACAATCCCCTTTTTCTAAAAGCTTAGAAGCTTCTAGGATATCTTGCTCATTTCTAATGACAAACTGTCCTTTGCCATCATATCCACCTCTTGAAGTTTTCAATACTGCTGGATAGCCAAGTGTAGTTATGCTTTCATAAATATCCCGTTCCATTTTAATAACAGCATATGGAGCAACCTCAGCACCTGCATTTTGGATGGCTGCCTTTTCCGTTATTCGATCTTGAGTTAGCTCCAGTAAGGAAGTTCCTTGTGGCACATAGGCATTCTCATAAAGCCAATGCAATGCCTCAGCATTGATGTTTTCAAATTCATACGTAATCACATCGCTCACTTCAGCCAATTGCTTAATCGCACTTACACTTGCATATTCACCGATAATCTTATAGTCAGCAATTTGTCCACAGGGTGAATTTGCGGTTGGATCTAAGACGGCAATTCTAAATCCTTGTGCCTTTGCTGCAATTGCCATCATTCGACCTAATTGTCCTCCACCAATAATGCCGATTGTTTGACCTGGTAAAATAACTTGATTAGACAAGCTCATCACTACTTTCTAATACCTCTTGTTTCGTTCTTTCTCGCCTTTGTTCTAATCGAGCTGCAATAGTAGTGTCGAAAGCACCTAATATTTGGGCAGCTAGCAGTCCAGCGTTTATTGCACCTGCTTTCCCAATCGCTACTGTTGCAACAGGTATCCCACCTGGCATCTGCACGATAGAAAGCAATGAATCCAATCCATTTAATGCCTTCGACTGAATCGGTACCCCGATAACCGGCAACGTTGTTTTCGCTGCGACCATTCCCGGAAGATGTGCTGCTCCTCCAGCACCAGCAATGATTACCTTGATTCCTCTCTTCTTCGCCTCTGCCGCATATTGAAACATTAAATCTGGTGTGCGATGTGCAGAAACAACAGCTTTTTCATAAGAAATTTCTAGCTCATCAAGAATTTCACATGCCTGCTTCATTGTTTCCCAGTCTGATTTGCTTCCCATAATAACTCCAACATGAATATTCATTTTAGCCTCCATGAGTTATATTAGAAAAACTTGGCGTTCCTCAAGCTTTGTGACGCCATCCTTTGCTTTAGCGATATTTTTTTAAAAAAATAATAATTAATAGACAAAAAAGCCCAGACAGATCGCTCTCTCTAATAAGAGAAAGCAATCTGTCTGGGCGAAAAATAACCATAGGGAAAAAGAATAATTCCTAATGCAGAATATTATCCTTTCTCTTGCCAGGCATATTAGCTTTCCCTCATAGTCCAATCATTTACGGTAATTGGGTAGAAACTTATGGGCCATATTCCCATTATTATACAAGGGTCGTATTTATTTTCTTCCATTCATATCTTCTAATCACATCTTAACAATGTACAAACGTCTCTGTCAACTTAAATATCGAACGATAATAAATTTTGCACAATTAATGTTCGTGTTTTACGAAATTATTTCTTGTGCTTCAAAAGAGATTCTTCTTCCACACGGTTCATATTCTACTGCCGTTCCTTTTTTTATTTCTCGAAAAATTGGTTTTTCAATTCTTCTTATTGGAGAATAGCCCTCCAGTTTTATTCTTTCAAGACATTGATCAATTGTTTCATTTTCTTCTACTTCAAAAACCCTTTTCGTCTTTCCTGAGCTCATGAAGACAACATTCCTTTCTTCACGGATTATCATTTAGACTCTTATTGTACATGATTTTACAAAAAAATAAAAAGTCACTAACATATTTGTAATACTTATGAATAGAAAGGCCTAGGATAAAAGGATATAATAAAATTCATACGATATGTTCTCAAAAATTTTCATGGAGGAAAAATAATGAATACCGCAAATAGCCACGATGGAAAAAACAGAAGTACGCTACATAATTTACAACAACTGATTACATCGACTATCTCTATTTTAATAGTCGCATCTATTGTCGTAGGGGTCGGTTTAAGCTTTGTTTTAAAATTATTAACTGGTTATGACGGCTTTTTATTAGTTGTCTTTATTTGTATCATTTCAAATATTATCTTAGGTGTAATGTTATTTCTAGCTTTTTCAAAGTCCCTTAAAAATTCAGCCAAAAGTATTGCTGACATTTTACATTCAGTAAGTCAAGGCAACTTTTCTTTTCAGCTTGAGGGAAATCAGAATAAAGCTTTCTCAAAAATAACAGAACATCTTAATTCAATCACTTCGGATATGCGTTCTTTAATAGAAGGGACTTTCAGTTTAACAAAATCGATTCTTCAAACCTCTCATAAGATGACTGAGAATGTGACTGATTCGACCTCATCCATGGAGGAAGTCTCCAAGACAATTCATGAAATTGCCATTGGTGTATCCGAACAAGCTTTCGAA
>JAEWDX010000312.1 GCA_023389895.1 Bacillota bacterium | reverse complement strand
AGTCCGCTCGACTTGCATGTATTAGGCACGCCGCCAGCGTTCGTCCTGAGCCAGGATCAAACTCTCCATTAAAGAGTAAGATTAGCTCTTAAGTTTACTACTTGATTTAACGTTGACGTTTTTGTTCGTTCAGTTTTCAAAGAACAAGGCTATTTATTGTGACTTCATAAGTAATATCTTACAAACAAAAGAAATTCTAACCTTGCATGTAATATTACTAAAACAAAGCTTCTATTCATTCTGCCATCACAATTCTAGCAGCAACTTTCGATTCGAAAACCAAAAGCAACTCTATTAATATACCACTATACAATCACGATGTCAACTATTTTTAAAAAATATTATTTTAAGTTGTTAACATCTCAACGACTGTTTTTATATAATAACACTATACACCTCTCGCGTCAACAAAAAAATTCAAGTTAAAATACTACTTTTTGTAACGCTCTTAGTCGGCCTATCCGTTAATCAACAATTAGAAAAGCGAGAGCGCCTTCAGAACAATCAAAAAACAGATTGTTCCTGCGATGATTATTCTATAGAAGCTTTCAGTCGTGCGATGTCTTTGATGTCAAAGTTCTTCCTTGTAGAGCTAGACAATTCTCTAACTCAAAAAACTTATACTTATATTTCAATAAAAAAACCCACATTGCTGTGGGTCTCCGTACATTAATTAAACTAAGAAGATAAAATATAGAAGGAAGATAAGAAAGAAGAAGTACATTATTGGATGTATTTCTTTTACTTTTCCTCTTACAATCATCGTAATTGGATAGAAGATAAATCCTACCGCTATACCAGTTGCGATACTATATGAAAGCGGCATAAATATCATTGTTAAAAAGGCTGGAACAGCAATTTCAAGTTTAGTCCAATCAATTTTTCCAAGTGAAGAAACCATCAGTACACCAACGATGATTAATGCAGGCGCAGTAACAGCTGGTGTGATGACAGCTAATAATGGGAAGAAAAACATCGATAGAATAAAGAATCCTGCTGTTACTAATGAAGCGAAACCAGTTCTAGCACCAGCTGCAACCCCGGCAGTTGATTCAACGAAAGAAGTAACAGTCGATGTTCCTAGAATGGACCCTGAGATAGACGCAATAGAATCAGAGATTAATGCTTTTCCTGCACGTGGAAGCTTATTATCCTTTACAAACCCTGCTTGGTTTGCAACAGCGACAAGTGTTCCAGCATTATCAAAGAAATCAACAAAAAGAAAAGTAAGAATAACGCCAAGCATCGTTGTTGTATAAAAAGAACTATCCCCAAAAGATGAAAAGAGCGCTCCAAATGTTGGCTCAAGGCTTGGGACCTTATCGACAATTCTGTCAGGTACAGCGATTAAGTTAAAAATCATTCCTACAATGGCGGTAATAATCATTCCATAAAACACACCGCCTTTAATTCCTTTTACCATTAATAAAACAGTTACAACAATCCCGAAAATTGCAAGCAATGTTTGTCCGTTCGTTAAATCACCAAGTCCTACAAGTGTTGCATCATTATTTACAATAATTCCGGCATTTTGAAATCCGATAAAAGCAATAAATAAGCCAATTCCTGCACCTACTGCTAATTTTAGTTCAATTGGGATGGCATTAATAAGTTTTTCACGTAAACCTGTTAATGTTAAAAACAAAAAGAAAACTCCAGAAATGAAAACCGCTGCAAGCGCATGCTGCCATGGACTTCCATTAACAAGTACAACAGTATAAGCAAAAAAGGCATTTAAGCCCAAGCCTGGCGCAAGTGCAAGAGGATACCTTGCAACAAGTCCCATAATAATTGATCCGATAGCTGCAGATAGTGCTGTTGCAACGAAAACTGCACCATAATCCATTCTTAGTGCGTCTGGGAAATCCGCTACATTTTGAAGAGTTAAAGTCATCGGATTAACAGCTAAAATATAAGCCATCGCTAAAAATGTTGTTAAACCGCCCAGAAATTCGCGGCGATAGTTTGTACCAAGCTCTTCAAACTGAAAATACTTCTTCATACTTTTCCTCCTAAGTCTCTTTTCACTAGTTTTACACCGATAACAACAAAAATACGCTCAGGATACCCAGAGCGTTGACAACTAATTAAGTGCAAAAATTAACGAAAAATTAAAAAAGGAAAAGCATCTCGTAAAACTTCACCATATAATTGAAGCATTCCACTCCATTTATCTTGATAAAAATCGAAATTCTTTTTCTAAAATAATAATATCCGTGTACTTACACTTACTTCGTAGTCAAGCTATTTTATGGTAGCTCGGTAGATACTTTTGGGCCATATTCCCAAGATTATACGATGTAATATCATAATTTCATTTTTAGTTTATCAGCATAATTCGACTTCGTCAATACAAAATACGAACGTTTTATCACTCATCTATCACATTGTTCGTGTTCAGCAAATATCTAGTCCCGTCATCTATACTTTTCTACTTATTGACTCTTTAAACATTCTATCTATTTACAAAAAATAAAAAAGACAGTCCTATCAAAGAGGCAACTATAACTAATTAAAATCATCTGCAGTAATAGCGATAGATGGATAATGTTCCAATTTATCTAAATCTACGTCCAACTTGCAACTATATACCATATAATAGCTTTCTATGTCCTTTTTTCGAAGTGATTGGAGCTTTTCTTTTGTTTTCTCTAAATCTTGAGAAACGTACACTACAGAAACTACACCAACTTTTTCTGAAGGTTCCACTCCTTCTATGGAGCCTTTCATAATTAATTTGATCGGCCCTTTCCCATTTAAGCCTAATTCAACTAACTCATTAAAATCCATATAAAACAACACCTTTAACGTTTATATAAAGACTAATTATACCAGCAATAAATTCCATTGGACATGCTAATTTTTCAATTTACAAACTATTAACAATATCATCGGCTTTTACCTTCACTGTTTTTTACACCCAATCTGGATTCATTAGAACGTGTTCACACAGTTATGATGCTATAGACAAATATATTCGTTTTTATCATAATCGCCGGGTCCAACAAAAAAATTAAAGAACCCGAATCCCTAGGGTATCCAAGCTGAATTAATCATCCTTTGTAATCAGTTCTTTAATAATAAATGCACCTCCTTTATTTCATCAATAGAGGAATACATACTTAAAGACAACGATTCACAAATCTACATTAACTATTTCAAAAAACTTTTTAAAAATCAGACGGCTGTTGGTACAGCTCCACGGGAATTTCACCCCTGCAAGTATTTCTTCCAGCCCTACTCATTGCTTACGACGCTTCAAACGCTCGAACTGTGACTGTAGGGGAGTATCATTATCCTACTGATGGGTTATTGCCAGCAATCCACCACGATTGCGTTAGATTCATAGATTCATCGCTCGTTCCTTTTGGAAGTCATGGCGTAAGAATCAGGTAGCTCATCATCAGTAGAACGTATCTGATTTTTTGGTTTTACTGCACGGCGTTATCTTCCGTGCTTTCTTTGTCAAAGAACAGAATTAAAAATGAAAGGGAAAACCTAACCATTATTTCATCAAATCTTGAAAGCTAAAACAAATTGCATAAGCTTCGATTGTAAGCGATCATGTGTATCTTCATCGATGCCCCAAAAAGTATTCCCATGCTCATCACGGAGCTTACGCATAGATAGACTTACCATGTAACTTCCATAATGCTGGACAACTATTTTCATCGCTTCTGGTTCACCCTTGTTTGCAGCTAAAATAATTGAATACGGTAACAAGCCACGCTCGTTGTTTTCCGTATTGGTATTAATCATCCCATTCATCTGCACGATCTTCCAAAAATCGTTTTAACAGTTCAAAAGAGCTTGTCCGTCTATACTGTACGGGGTGCTACGTGGAATATCGAGTAGTTGACCGATTTCCACATCAGACATGTTAAAGAAGTAGTATAGTAGGACGGCGGTGCACTTTTCGTCTGGCAAGGTATGCATGGCTTCAGCAAGAAGTTTCGGGGTAATTCTCTTTCCAGCCACTTGAAAACCTTGTGTTATCTCACCCTCGTAATGCTTATCTAAGGTATAGATTTGATTTTCTTCCTGTGACGTAAGATCGGAAAAGGTCATTTCTTTTGACTGTCTTTGCTGTCTTTGTTTGTAAGTGTTGATTGCTTCGTTCTTCAACACTCGCTTGCAAAAGCCATTAAAAGCACAGCGTACTTGCCATTGGGTACGAGCAGGTTCCATGCACTCATCTCCCTTCGCAACTGCAAAGGCGGGTGATGATTTCCCCTTTCATAACCCTCAACAATATTTTTTATAAAACGCCGAAAATATCAGCAGTTTTTTTGAAAAACCGAATAAAATACATTTTTATTTTCTCACGCTAAAAAGGGAAGCTAGTATAATGACCTAGCTTCCCCTTCTAATTATGATTTTTGATTACGCAAACTGAATGTGATGATAAGAGCAATTACTGTAATGCACGTAACTGCTAAAAAAATATCAGAATAGCGAGGAGCATTTAATACATAAAATGGATTCAAAGCACTCATAAATTCACGACGTACAGACAATAAAGCTCCAATTAATGCTGCACCAGCGCCAGCTCCAAGATACAGTGCACCTTGAAACAGTCCCATACCCACTCCAACTTGCTCTTTGGATAGTGCAGTTACTGCAATATTATTAGCAGGAGAGTTAATTAACGCAAAAGCAACTCCAATACCTAAAACACCAATCGAAAAAAAGATAGGTGAGAATCCAGCAAATACTGACATGAATAATGTGGAAATCCCCATAACAGCTCAAAAAGTCAGCTCCTGTTTTTACTTCTCTAATATCGAATTTAAAATATCATTCATTCTATTAATTTGAATTTTTTAACACTATAGAACTGTAGAAGGATCGAAAACACCATAGATATAACAGCAAAAAATATTAATGATATAGCACCGAAACCAAATGCTAACACTACACCACCTAAAGTAGCGCCTACTGAACTACCCAAATAATTAAGTGAACTGTTTAATGCTACTGCTGAACTTCCATTATTCGGTTGGTAAGACATTAAAATATGCTGTTGTGGCGCTTGAGATGCCCACCCCATTGCTCCCCAAACAAAAAATGGTAAATATCTTAACAGAGGAAGATTGATCATTAATGGAATGCAAATAATAGACAGCGTTAAGATCAATAAAATTATCGTAACTAATGTTTTGGGCTTTTTAAAATAATCAATTAAATATCCAATTATTAAGCTTCCAAACAATCCACCAAATCCCCATGCCCAAAGATATACCACCAAATTACCAGACGCTGCAACTTCTTTTATTAACGGTGAAAGGTATGTGTATAATCCCAGGCTAGAAATACTAGCAAAAAAAGTAATAAATACTGTTGTAGTTACCCTTTTGTCAAGAAACATTTTTAAGCGTTCATTAAGTGCAGGTGGTGAGGGAGTTTCAATATTTGGCAGATATACAAGCATAGCAAACATCGCGATAACTCCAATTAGTACCAACAGCCATATTGATGCTTGCCAATTCAGTAGATCAGATACATAAAGACCTAAAGGAACACCTAACACTGTTCCTATACTCATTCCACCTAAAGTTAACCCTATAGCTCTCCCCTTTTTTTCAATCGAGACGAGCTCAGAAGAAGCTGAAATTGCTAATGGAGAAAACAAACCTGCCCCTGCCCCTGCAATAGCTCTAGATACTAACAGAACTGTGAAAGTAGGAGCAATTGCAGTGATGCTATTAGCAATGGTAAAAACGAGCATGGAGTATAACAGTATTTTTTTTACTGGCTTTCCAGCAAATAGAGAGGCGCATACTGGTGCTGATATAGCGTAAAACAATGTAAATGTGCTAACAGCTAGACCTACTTGTGATACATCCTTATGATATGTTTCACTGATTCCTGGAATTAACCCAGCAACAATATAAGCGTCAAAACCTAAGGCGAACATGCCCAATGATAATATTAATACTTTCTTCATAAACTAATCCTCCCTAACAATTAACAAGTAATGAACATTCAATACTCATTACGAGTTGACTTTTGTTGAAGGTAGATTATAAACAATTATATTAGATTACTACTCATAACATTATGTTATAATGAAAACACCTTCTTTCCAGAATAATACCAAGTAATTATGTATTTTAGAAGAATCATTCTTTTATAAGGTTATAACATATAGTTATTACATATGGAGTGAGTATAATGAATTTAGATTGGTTACAAAGTTTTACTGAAGCCGCAAAACAAAAGAGTTTTTCAAAAGCTGCAAACGTGAATAATATTTCTCAGCCAGCTTTGAGTAAACATATTCAAAATCTAGAAAATAATCTAGACGTTAGATTATTTCACAGGACGCCAACTGGTATTACACTAACGGAAGCAGGGGAGTATTTTTACAGTCGAATTATGCCCATTATTGCAGAATTAACAATAATTCGCGAAGAATTACAACGATTTTGTCGAAGTAATCCTATTGCTATAGGCAGTCTGCCCAGCTTAGCTACTTACTATTTACCATTAAGAATGAAAGGCTTCCAGTTCATGGATAGACCAGTTTCATTAATGCTTCAAAATACTTCCAGTGAGCTGTTACAGTCTTTACAGGAAGAAAGACTTGATGCAGTCTTTATTGAGAGCGAATACACCGATGAGTCATTATGGAGTTGTGAATTGTTTACAGAATCTTACTATGCATTGTTTCCTTTAGATCATAAGTATAAATCTAAAGACACAGTTCAGCTTACCGAACTATGCGAAGAGCCATTAATTACTCATCAAGCTCCTTGCGATACAAGAGGCCACATTGTTTCTCAAATGAAATTAATAGGTTATAAACCCAATATAGTAAGTGAAGTTGCTTTTGGTGATTTTATCTATGGAGCCGTAGCTGCAGGAATGGGGATAACGATCGTACCAGAGTTGTTGGCTAAAAATATCAATCATCTTGATCTTTTGGCTTTACCAATTGTTAATTTTGGAAGAAAAAGAACGATATCTTTAGTAAGTAGAAACAAAAAAATCGGATCTATGTTATATCAGTATATTAAAAGAATTGATTAAACTTATCACACACTTTAGTCTTTGTATGAAGTATTGCATAATAAAGCAGGGGAACCTTCTTTAAAGTTCCCCTACTTATCAAATCGTATAGCTTTTTAACTACAATCCTTTAAAAATAATAGGTGGTAATAACCTGTACTCTACATATCATTCAATGACCAACTTACAGTCTACAAATACAAATGCATAACAACTACCTAAAGGAACAGTTTACCAATCTTCAAATCTAGGAAGAACTATATTCTCAGTTCGATTAACTGGACACAATTTAGATTACCGTTTCTATTATGAAACCCTTCTCAGATAATAAATAAAATTGAGGATTAATCGATTTTCTTCTCGTCGTATTTCTTTCATAAGGAAATTATTCAAAATACTAATCAAATTTTGAATTCCACAGTTCAATGATGTTGGTAAATTTGTTCAGATTATATAAACTTTGAACTTTTTCAACATAGTCTTGTAAGATTTTCTTACTTTCTTCATCATCACAAGGTATCGATTGTAAAGTGTGAAGATATCTTTCTACTTTTTTGATTTTCTCCAAATACTCTATATGATCAAATATCTCTTCTTTTAGAACATTTCTATTTTCATCAATCTGTGCTTTTAATTTTTCTTGTTCTTTAGCAAGTTTCTCAGTTTCATGACGGGCTCTTATTAATTCTTGTTCTACTTCACTTTTTCTTCTTTCTTCACGCTTTTTATCGCGCGAAGAACCCCTTATAAATAGTGACTTCAAAATAAATAGAAAATAAAAAAAGAGATATCGCTTTTACACAATATCCCTCATTTTTCTCCATACCTCTGGCGGAATCTTGGCGGAGAACCTATTCATTTTTGATTGTTTTATCCATTTTACGTACCATCGAAATGCAGTCAAATCAATGTTTTCACTTCAAATGCTCTTAGTGGTTTATTCCCACTCAATAGTAGCAGGTGGCTTGCTCGTAATATCATACACCACTCTATTTACATGAGATACTTCATTTACAATTCGCGTTGAAATGACTTCAAGCACGTCCCATGGAATGCGTGCCCAATCAGATGTCATGCCGTCGATTGATGTAACCGCACGAATGCCGATTGTGTGGTCATACGTACGGGCATCGCCCATTACACCAACACTTCGGATATTTGGCAGCACCGTGAAGTATTGCCAAATGTCACGGTCTAGCCCAGCCTTTTTGATTTCCTCGCGTAAAATGAAATCAGACTCTCGAACAATTTCAAGCTTGTCCTTCGTAATTTCTCCTAAAACGCGAATACCGAGACCGGGACCTGGGAATGGCTGTCTCCAAACAATTTCATCTGGCATGCCAAGCTCTGTTCCTAAAGCACGAACCTCGTCTTTGAATAACGTATTAAGTGGTTCAATTAATTTAAACTGCATATCTTCAGGCAGCCCGCCAACATTGTGGTGCGACTTAATTGTCGCTGCTGTAGCTGTTCCGCTCTCAATAATATCTGTATAGAGCGTTCCTTGTGCTAGAAACTCAATGCCTTCAAGCTTTGTTGCCTCATCATCAAATACATAAATAAATTCATTGCCAATAATCTTCCGCTTTTTCTCTGGATCACTTACTCCTTCAAGCTTGCTTAAGAAGCGCTCCTGTGCATCTACTTTAATCACATTCATATGGAAGCCATCCGCTAATGTTTTCATCACGCCTTCTGCTTCACCTTTACGCAATAGACCATGGTCAACGAAAATACAAGTTAATTGATCACCGATTGCTTTATGAATAAGAACAGCAACAACAGAGGAATCGACACCGCCGCTCAATGCACAAATAACCTTCTTATCGCCAACTGTTTGACGGATTTTTTCAATTTCAGCCTCAATGAAGTTCTCCATTGACCAGTCACCGATACACTCGCACACACCGAAGACAAAGTTTTTCAAAATATCATTTCCATAAACGGAATGAAGAACTTCTGGATGGAATTGGACGCCATACATCTTATTTTCCTCATTACTCATTGCAGCAATTGGACAAGATGGATTTGTGCCGACAACTGTAAATCCAGCAGGTGCTTCCACAACAAGATCGCCATGGCTCATCCAAACCGTTTGTTCTTTAGGAAGATCAGCGAAAAGCTTTGAGTTCCCTTCAATCGTTAATGTCGCTTTTCCATATTCCCTCTGCTTTGCTTTTTCAACTTTTCCGCCGAAATGCTGCGTCATTAATTGCATCCCGTAGCAAATTCCCAAAACCGGCAAGCCTAACTCAAAAATTTCCTCATCACAACGGAACGCATTTTCCTCGTATACACTGTTTGGACCGCCTGATAAGATGATTCCCTTTGGATTCAATTCTTTCAATTCGCTAGCCGTAATCGTATGAGGATGCAATTCACTATAAACGCCAAATTCCCGAATTCTTCGAGTTATTAATTGATTATATTGACTTCCAAAATCCAGGACAATGATCTTCTCTTGATTTTGCCATTCTGTTTTCCCCGACATTCTGCTCACCTCTCTAATTGATAAAAAAACTTATGAAACATTATGTTTATTGTTCTCTTTTGTAAAAAAATTACTCAACGTGCATACTGCCGATAGATATATC
>JAEWDX010000259.1 GCA_023389895.1 Bacillota bacterium | reverse complement strand
GGCTTTAAAGCTTTTCGTTGAACGTTTAAAGGAAGAAGGCTTATATGATGATTCTATTATCGTTCTGTATGGTGATCATTACGGAATCTCTGAGAATCATAATAAAGCAATGGGTGAGTTCCTAGGGGAAGAGGTTACTCCATTTGTCAGCACACAATTGCAGAGAGTTCCATTTATTGTTCATATTCCTGGACAAAAGGGAGAAACCATCTCTACAGTGGCTGGACAGATTGATATAAAACCAACGCTTTTACATCTACTTGGAATTGATACGAAGGGAAATATTGATTTCGGTTCTGATTTATTCTCTGATGAAAAAATGGATTTTACCGTTTTACGTGATGGGAGCTTTATTACAAAGGATTATCTTTACACTCGTGATATTTGCTATGACAAGAAAACAGGTGAGCCAACTGATGAAAATGCTTGTGAGCCATATATTGAAAAGGCGAAAAATGAGCTTGAGTATTCAGACAAAATTATCTATGGTGATTTATTAAGATTTTACGAGAATAAAGATTACGAGAATCAAGAATTATTTGAGAAGAAACTAATCGAATAGCATGAAGAAAAAGTCTGCGTTTAATATGCAGGCTTTTTCTGTTTATAACATTTTCTTCTGTTCACATTCATAAGAATAAAGGATGAAGGGAGGAAAAAATATGTTAGTTCAAGTGCGTTCTGGAGATACATTATGGCATTATAGTCAGCTCTTCATGATCCCCATTCAATTAATAATCGATTCTAATCAGACGATAAATCCATCAGCATTAAAAATTGGTCAAGAGATCAAAATCCCTGGATTTATTGCGCAGAAATACTCATTGAAGCAAGGTGACACCTTTTGGAAGCTTAGTGAAGCGAGACATCTTTCTGTAGATGCTCTGCTCCTTCTGAATCAAAAAGTAAATCCGAATCAATTACAAGCTGGGACAACAATATTAATCCCTCAACGGATCATTACACCTATCGTAATTGGAAAAAGGAATTATCATTTTTCAGCATTGACAGAGGATATCCAAAAGCTTCAGGACATCTATCCTTTTATTAAAATTAATCAAATCGGTGAAACGGTTCTTGGGAAGCCTCTTCAAGAGATAAGATTTGGTAAAGGGCAGAAAAAAATACAGTTTAATGCTTCCTTTCATGCGAATGAATGGATAACTTCGGGTGTGTTAATGGCTATTTTAAATCATTTTTTACTAGCATTAACAAATACAAAGCCAATTCGGGGATTAACAATGATGCCACTTTATCAATTAGTCGATTTATCGATTGTTCCAATGGTAAATCCTGATGGCGTCGATTTAGTTATAAATGGTCCAACAGCCGAAGTGAGAGAGCAAGTGATCAATATCAACCGAGGAAGTGACGATTTTTCAGGGTGGAAAGCAAATATTCGAGGGGTTGACTTAAATGATCAATTTCCTGCAAATTGGGAGCTTGAGAAAGAACGAGGGGAAAAGGAACCGTCACCAAGGGATTATCCAGGAACCGCACCTTTAACTGAGCCAGAAAGCATTGCAATGGCGCAGCTGGCAAGAAAGAATCATTTTAATCGTATGCTTGCCTTTCACACGCAAGGCGAGGAAATTTATTGGGGCTATGAAGGCTTAGAGCCACCAGAGTCAGAAATTTTGGCAAATGAATTCAGCCGGGTTAGCGGATACAAGGCTGTTCAATATATTGATAGCCATGCAGGTTATAAAGATTGGTTTATTCAGGAATTTCGCAAGCCGGGATTTACGATTGAAATGGGAAAAGGCATTAACCCGCTGCCGCTATCGCAATTCGATGAAATCTTTGAAGAAGTGCTAGGGATCTTCCTTGCAGCGATTTATATGTAAAAAAATGAAAAGACTGGTATAAATGGGACCAGTCTTTTAATGTGAAAATAATCCATTTTCCAAAGCATATGTTGCAGCTTGAACACGATTAAATATATTGAGTTTCTCCATAATATTCCTTAAATGATTCTTGACTGTATTTTCGGAAATGCCTAATCTCTCCGCGATTTCTCTATTCGTCCGTCCATTTTTTACTTCATATAATATTTCAATTTCCCGTTTAGTAAGTAGTTCATTCATCTGTTTTTTATTCGTTGCTTTCGGACTTGTACTTTCAATACAAGTACAGCCATGAATCGCATTACAGTGCATTTTTTCTGTAAGCTGGTTTTTATTATTTAAAAGTTCTTTAAGTAAGGGACGATGTAGCTCTTTACTTACTTCCTGTAAGAGGATTCTATTTGCTTTTAGTTTTGAAGCATCGAAGTCATCATCAGTATCAGGAGAAAGAATGATTATATTTTTATTCGGTATGTCATCAGAAATAATTTGCAATGTAGATAAATTATTTAGCTTCTCTTTGTTAAGGTTTATAAAAATTGTATCAGAATTTAATAGATCTGCTTGTAAAAGGATTTCAAGTCCAGTGCCTGTTTTTCCAATAACCTTTATGGATTGATTTTGCATTAACATTTACTAACCCCCTCAAACCATGTTCTGTATACATCTTATGAAAAATTTTACACTTTTACTAGTTTGCAGATGAATTGTTAATAGAATGTACATATGTTGGAATTCGCATTTTCACACAAATTTCACACATAGAAGATCAAGATTGTCAAATGTTTTGTATTTTACTAGTACGTTTGTGTCATTGACTGTGATCTATTCCTCAAATACGATAACTGTAATCAAGTTCGAAAAGAGCAACTTGGATGGGTTAATCAGAAGAAATAAAACAGGAGTTGGTGTTAAAGACTAGATCCCATGAAAGATTTTTGGGGAATTAACGAATCTTTTTTTGAAGTGTGGAATGATTCATCTTTCTTCCCGCAGTTGAGGAATCCAAGAAATCGTGAATGTAAGCGTAAACTATTTGTAAATAAAACAGTGAATACATAATTTACTATTCTCCTGTTTGGAGTTTTGGAAAAAGGAGTTGGAGCACCGTGGCGTTTTTCAAAAAAAGGGTGAAGGAAGAGGAAGGGGAGAAGAAGCCGGGATTCATGCGGAGAATGTGGTCGAAATTTAGAAATATTGATTGGAAAAATCCGCTTAATCGTTGGAAATTATTATTTAGTTTACTTCTTTTCGTTATTTTAATGAGTGGTTTTACCTATGGAGCTTTAGCACTAACATCTACACCGACATTCTGCTCGGCATGTCATGAG
>JAEWDX010000249.1 GCA_023389895.1 Bacillota bacterium | reverse complement strand
ATATATATGTTCCTACTACGGCAAAGAAAATTGTATCAATAATTAATGGGATGTAATGGGCTAGATTACCAAAATCAGGTGCCCAAAAATTACGAAAAAAAAACAAGACAAACTCTGGGAAAGAAGCGATCGCTACAATGGGATCAATTTTCAGATAGATAAATGACCCCAAGATCACAACAGCAATAAGGAAAACAATCGCACTGATTTTCCATCCTCGTACTGTCGATAATACTAAGGAATTCTCTTCTTTTGTTTTATGCATATAAAGATACACCCTTATCATTATTAGTTGAATTCTCTTCTTTCTGAGTCAACGTCTTTTGATCTTCTTTTCCCTTATAAATATCTGCAATGATCTCATCCGTTAATTCGGATGGCATTCCATCAAAAACAACCAAACCATCTTTGATGCCTACAATACGGCTTGCATATTTTTTCGCATAATCGACTTGATGTAAATTAACGATACAAGTAAGGTTTCTTTCTGTCGTAATCTCTTTAATTTGATCCATCACAATATCTGCTGATTTTGGATCAAGTGACGCTATTGGTTCATCAGCCAATAGCAATTTCGGCTGTTGAACAATTGCTCTGCAAATACCTACCCTTTGCATTTGTCCCCCTGAAAGGGCATCAGCTCTTTTATAAATTTGTTCTTCTAGGCCAACTTTTTTCAGAAGGGTGAATGCTTCATTCTTGTCTTCCTCGCTATATAATCCCAGAAAGCTTTTGACAAAGGACATCTTTCCTAATCGTCCATACAATACGTTTTTAATAACATTAACTCTTCCGATTAAATTGTAATGTTGGAAAATCATACCGATCCTTGATCTCTGTCTTCTCAATGAGCTTCCTTTAATCTTTTCCATATGAACACCATCAAAGACAATCTCTCCTTCCGAAGAGTCAATCATTCGATTAATGCACCGGATAAATGTTGATTTTCCTGCACCAGATGGACCAATAACAACAACAAATTCACCTGTATTAAACTTAAGATTTATATCTTTTAAAGCATATGTTTTATTGTCATAACTTTTCTTCAAATTCCTAATAGATAATAATGGGTTACCCAAGGTCTCACTCCTCTATCTTCAAGATTTTAACCATATCTTCTATTTCAGTATAATCAGAATCTTTTGCTTCTATATATCGAGTAGATGAGTCTTGATAAAGAGTTTTAAAATATTCTTCATCCTCATATTGAAGATAGAATTCTTTAATTTTATCTTTTAAATCTTGTAGCAGATCTTTTCTGATTACAAACAAGGCATTCGGGATTACTGATGTCTCACCGATGATTTTAATGTCTTCTTTATTAATTAATCCAGCCTCATTTAATTGACTAATTACTGAAATCGCGACAGTAGCCGCGTCATAATCATCTTTAACGACTCCCATAACGCTTGTATCATGCTTCCCTGTAAAAGCAGCAGTTTTAAAGAAATAACCTGGACTTTCTAATTGTTCTGTATCAAGATTTAATGAAGTGAGCAACTTAGCCTTTGGATACATATAACCAGACGATGATGCAGGATCAACAAAAGCAAATGTTTTACCTTTTAAATCTTCCAAGGAATTAATATCTTTTCTAGTGCTTTTTGTTATAAAAACGCTTTTATATGGCTCAGCTCCCATAGCTTTTGTCGTAACTAATGGTTCAACGTCTGCCATCTGTTTAGCTTGATAATAACTCATAGGTGATACAAGCAAAACATCTAGTTTTCCAGCCCTTAATGCCTCAAGTCCAACTGAATAATCAGATCCTTCAAGCTCTTCTACCTTAACTCCAACAGATTTTTCCATTGCCTCACGAAATTTATCATTCTTTGTACCCGCATCTGGATTATTTTCATCAGGCATTTGCACAATTGTGATTTTCTCCGGCATTTCCGATTCTTCATTTTTTGAGGATGCATTATCAGAAATCCCACAACCCCCTAAAACAGTAACTACCATGCCGACTAGTAATATTGATTTTATAGCTTTCATAAACTTCATCAACAATTTCCTCCAATAATAATTCTATTTTTTAGATTCAACTTTTTACGGATTTTTTTACACTGTTTCCAAAAATGGTGATATATTGTAAAATAAGAAGACCTCCTTTAAAATTAACTTGTATACAACTTGTATACAACTTGGATACAAACATAGATTAGCACCTTTTTATAAATTGAATGTTTAAATATTTTAAATTTAATGTAAAAAATATATTAAGAAGATTTATTCCTGACTTATTTATTATTGATGAAGAATAGAATATAAGTTAAGATTAGTCTGCAAATCCTGATGGAAAGGAAATGGAGAAATGGCAACAACACAATCCCTAGTTGAAATCGCATACACAAGTATTCGAGAAAATATTATAAACGCAAATTATATGCCTGGAACCTTATTATCGGAAAATGAACTGGCTGAAATTCTCAACATGAGCCGAACACCTATTAGGGGAGCCATCTCCCGTTTAGAATCAGAGGGTTTTGTTTCTTCACTTAGGAATAGAGGCATTATTGTAAAAGAATTATCTTTAAAACAAATTTTGGATATACATGAAGTTTTCTTTTTTTTGCAGGAATTTTCTGCTGAAGGGGCTATTGAGAAGCGCTTTTCATTTAATAAAGAGGATTTAGAAATGTATTTGAGCCAACAGTTAAAGGCAGAGGAAAACAATGATTATCCTAAATATGTTCATTACTCCTTGTTGTTCACACGAAGTTTAATTTCAGCTTCAAATAATCAACAAATGGTACAAATAATGGATTCTATCAAGGATAAACTTATACAGTTCTCCATTGTAAATTGGAAATTAACACCGAATCAAAAACATTATAGGGCAAATTCTGTGAATAAATCTATTTATGAAGCCATCTGTTCTGAAAATCACTCTAAAATTAAGCAGATTTGTAAAGAAAATATTTCTAATGAACTGGGAAATATTAATCAAATCTAGAGTATATAACAACTTCTAAAAGTCTGGAAACACTCCTTACAAAACAAAAAAAATTTATCCTTAGTGAGCTTTAAAATAAAGTTTGATCAAAATCAAATCGCGAACCCACATTTTACGTTAAAAAAGAATCAGTTTTGAAAAAAATTTGATCAAAACGAATTCTTTCTTTGTAATGAGCGTAACAAAGAATATTTGTTCATATTAGCTAGCTTTGCTAAATCATCTAAAGCAATATGTTCAGCATAATGACTTCTAGGTAGTGACAGACATTTTCAATTTCTTGATTAATAGCTCTCGGTTCTGACCTTTGATGGCTTCGGTATATTCTTCAATAAGCTGTTGAATGGGAAAATAAAAAGTTTCTTCTTTCTCAAAATCTGATATTTCATCCAGAATTATCTGGTGAAAATTATGCAACAATTGAGCTTTTTCACTACGATAGGCAACAGGAGAAGTAAAGGAAGGAAGATAACCTTGCCCTGTAATCTCTTTTGTAACTTTCGCATGATTTCAGGCTTGATATTCAAGTAGCGATAGTTTAATGTTTCGTTGTCAATTCATTCACAGGCGTGATTGTCCAGAGGGTTAAAAAATAATATCACCGGTACCTATTACATATTCGTCTTTGTCCACTCTCTATAAACCCAATCACATAATATTTATGGTAGTGGGTTTGGAAACTTTTGCATGATACCTTCAAAACGATAAGCTTCTATTTGTAAAACATGATCAAAACGTACCGTTCTGTCTTTTTGCCCCATACGAACAAGCCTCCTTTTGATTTCTGATAGTTAGTGTAGCACATTTGGTTAAGACTCTCTTGTAAGATATTGACTAATAAAAAATAGTGTGGCAGTTTTTTAAAAAAACTGCCACACTATTCGTTTTATTAATATAAAATCTACTATAAAAGTGTCATGATGTTTATTATAAATTATCAAATCCTTGTTTTTTGTAAATGATCAATCTTTTTTATAAAACTACACCCGAAAAGGTGGAACAACGAAGAATGATGCTGTCTCAAAAGGTCGTGAGGAAACGGCTTTTTCAGACTAGCCTCTTCTTTATGACCAAACCGGCTACCACTCTATGAAAGTCTAAGAGGCTGGAACGATGTAGGAAGTAGCTATTCCTTGTAAACTAGCGTTCACCTTCAGAATCTTGGTGATTCAATACATTTTCCAGCTTGTTTTGCAATAGCAATTCCTTCTGTATTACTGTCTTTATCATGCTCTGTAAACTAGCGTTTACGTTCAAAATATCGGTGATGGTTGCATGCGGTCCCGAGACTCCTGGCAACGTCCCCAGTACAAATTGAAGCTTTTCACTTTCCGCGTTTAGTATATGGCCGAGTCCCAGTTCTTCTATTGCAATCGAGGACAATATTAAGTTAATCGCGTCGTCACGTGTTATTGTGATTATAGGTGTAGTTGCGTAAGTGAATGTAACAACATAATTGGCCTCAGGATCAATTAATTGTATTGTTTGTGCGGGCTGGTCTGGAGGGAACAATGTCCATACCGTACCATTGATGTCCGTAAACGTTTCAAACGGCGGAATGATTACCGTGGCGCCAATAAAACTGTCAATAATGGTTGAATGTAGCACATGGGAGGGGTTATTGAACTCTACAAAGTTTACTGTTACGATTTTCACCGGCTTAACATAGTTGATGTCGTAATTGTTGTAAGCATTTAGAAAAGACCATACCAACGGCGGTGGCGTCTGAACTGGGATGAAAGTGCTGAAATGCTCTGTAAATATATGCGTCTTATATATATCGCTGTCCCCGCCGCTTGTGATTGCCCAATACGTATATCTCGAGGCGATGTTTCCACTGAAAATAACGGAGGCAAATACCGTTACATTGGCGAGCTCATCCGTAAATATACCTCCGCCGTCCCCACCCGCGGTATTATTTGTTATTTCAGCGCCGGCAATCGAAACGAGCGAACCCATAGCAATGATGCCGCCGCCGTCCGTTAATGCGGTGTTATTCGTAATTATGCCGCCGGTTATCGTTAAGGTAGGTGTGAATCCTGGAACGGCGCCCATGGAGATGGCACCGCCAAAATTTGCTGTATTATTTTCAATCGTCCCGCCCGTAATGGTAACAGTTGAGATGGGAGTGAATGTCGGAAAAGTCCAAATTGCTCCGCCGTAGCTTAAAGATGAGTTGCCGCTGAAGGTCGCATTCGCATTTACCGTAAGGGTCGACGCAAAAAGCGCAATCCCTCCGCCGCCACGGGTAGCATTTTGGGGATCCCCGTTGCTGTTTGCGTGGTTATTGATAACTCTTGCGTTTCCTTCGATGGTAACGGAAGAGCCGGAAAATGCATCAATGCCGCCACCTTCAAGGCCCGCCTGGTTTCCGCTTACCTCAGCGGTCCCTGTAAGGACAAGGATAGAGCCATCATTTACAAAAATCCCGCCGCCCCCATTTCCCGACGTATTTCCGGTCACCTGGCCGTCGCTCAGGGTAAGGGTGGAACCACCGGAGAAGTAAATGCCACCGCCTTGATTTGAGCCGGCTATAACACTGACTGCTGAATTTCCAGTTATCAGGCTGTTTGTAATTGAAAATTCGCCTAGAACACCCTGTACCCTAATACCTCCGCCGAAATTTCTTATACTGTTGCCACTTATTGTGCTGTTCATGATAACAAGCGCATTTGCAGTGCTACCCAGAACTTGAGGCATCGAAAAGATGCCGCCGCCATTGCCGTCGGCCGAATTGTTGCTTATTTCACTGTTTTGAATTGTAACGATGGTGTCAAACGCGTTTATACCGCCTGCGTCACCGAAAGCCACCACGGTAGAATTAGCGCTAATTATTCCTCCGTTAATGGTAAGGGTGGAACCGAGCCCTCCCGCTAGTGTGGTAATACCGCCACCGCTGTTGTTCGCACGGTTGCCCGTTATTTCCCCACCGTTCATCACGATGTCACAGCCAGCACCAAAGACTCCGGCACCACTACCGGCAAAACAGTTTTCTATGAGCGCAGCATTCATGGTAAGACTGCTTCTACTAATATTACCCTGAACCAGGATGCCTCCACCGTTGCCACTGCTCCGGCAATTGGTAATTGTGCTGCCGTCAAGCGTTAAGGAACAACCGGAGCCGAAAATTAATATACCTCCGCCCGTCCCTCCACCATCAAGGATGATACCAACACCTACATTCATCGACACTCCGGTTAAACTGCCGTTTGTTAACGTTGAAAAGTGACGGAAGGTTCCTCCACTTGTAATCGCAAGTGTAACACTAGGATTACCGCTGCTATTGATCAGGTTAATGGTGATATTTTTTTGTATCAAAACAACACTAGTGAAATTGATATCATTTTGTATAAAAAAATTGAATACATCTCCGTCTTGTGCGCTCACTAATGCTGTTGTGATATCAGTAAAGTTGAAAACATTAACATCTACAATCATTTTTATATGTCACCCCTTTATATGCTTGCTGTCTATAAAAAAAACCTTATTAAAATTATATGCTAGAGAGAACAAACTTGACTGGGACAAGGGGACGGTTCTTGTCGTTGGAATGGAACACGAGGGTTCTAGCGATTAATCAAACTTACAGAAATTTGCAATACGAACATACAATATCCAGAAAATTTTATCCTCTAACAATAGAAGTACATCGTTATTTCCAAAATTTCCACAAAAAAATGTCTGCTTCCCCCATAAGCAGACATTTTTTTATATTAATTATACTTTGTTTGAGATATGTATTCTATATCATCAAAATGACTATAGGAAATGGTTCATTTCACTTCGAAGCAACTCCTTAAAGACATTGGTTACTTTGAAGCTATTCCGAATGTAGTCGATACCATGGCGATACTGACAGCTGTTGCCCGTTGAGTGGAATTAGCTAGGTCAGTACCTGCGTAAAGTCCGTTTATAAAGACGTTGCTGTTTTTCTGGATTATCAATGTAATTCAGTATCCATGCTGGCTGACTTTCTAAAGTCTCTGAAGCATCTTGTTTATGTAACATTCCGCTAAACCACCCCCTTTTACTTTAAGAAAGATGTGCAACTTGATTGTAATCCTTTATCTTCCATCCATTTTGAATAAAATCAATATTGCTAATACAAGTATTAAATAACCTCGTTTTCCCTGAACCTATCTCTCCTTTTGATAGAATTGCCAAAATAGCATTAATAACTGCCCCATGTGCCACAAGCAATACTTTCTTATCTTTATAGTGTTCATTTATTTTTTCCATTCCAGACATTACGCGATTATGAAAGGCTTCAGTTTCCTCTTGATTTGGATATATTTTGTCAGGGAACTTTTCGGTGCATTCCAGTTTTGTCATACCTTCCGCATCTCCAAAACCCCGTTCCACGAACTCATCCATTTCAACAAGTGGGACTTTAACTTTTTCGTTCATAATTTCAGCTGTTTGTTTTGCTCTTTTAAGTGGGCTTGTTATGATAATATCCCAATCAGAAGCCTGTACATATTCACCACATTGCTGTGATTGCAATATTCCATTTTTATTAAGTGGAATATCTGTTCTTCCTTGAAGCCTTCCTGCTACATTCCAATCTGTTTCTCCATGTCTTACTAAGCAAATTGAGGTAATGTTAATCACTCCTTGTAAAAAATATCATCTTTTCTAATCTATCTAACGATTAATCATGTTATTAAGCTTTTCAAATGATACAAGTATATTTTTCCACTTCTTCTTTTTTACACCATTTAAACATTGAATGTTCTTCCGATAATAAAATAGGTTCAATCTTAGATAACTCTACTCCGTAACAAATATCTTTCATTCTCATCTTAACATTGTTTTTCATGCACTCATATTCATAAGATAAATCTAAATCTACAATTCTTATAATCTCTTTTAACAGATTGAATGGGTTGCTCAATTTTTTCAATACCCTCACTTACTGGCTGCCAAAATTTCAGATTAATAATGCCTCATCCTTGCAGTAGTGTTCAAATCTGCATAATTTACAATATGATAATATTCTCCAGTGACGCGCAAAAACCTCCATTAAGGAAAGAAAAGCATTAGCATTTTCTATCTTCAACCTTATTTTAGTCGCTCATGAACAGCTACACTCTAATGACTTCTAGTTAGAAAAAACAGCCACCTTAAAAGCAATTGCTTTTAGGGTGGCTGTTTCTCATTAGTATAATGGAACCTTCCATTTCTCTTTTACTACTTCGTAACGCATAACGGATACAAGATGAAGTGTTAGCTCTTCTGGCATTTCTTTCAAATCTTTAACTTCCAGCCCAATCGATGTTTTAAAGCGATTGTTTATATCCTTTTCATCCATTATGGAAAAGCCATTAAGATTAACATCGTAAACTTCCCCTTTATTGTCTACTACAACCCAACTCCCAAGCTCAGCGGCAGTTGCCTCTCTACCCCCTTCCATTTCGATTTGGAAATATGTTTCCATTTCACTTTTGTCTAACTCCACATTTTTTATCGTAATAAAATT
>JAEWDX010000247.1 GCA_023389895.1 Bacillota bacterium | reverse complement strand
GAAAAGGGGAATGATAAAATGAATTTTGATTTAACGCTCGAACAGGAAATGATTCTGAAAACAATTCGTGAATTTGCTGATGAAGAAGTGGGACCAGGCGCATTAACACGAGATCGAAGCAAGCAATTTCCACTTGATGTATTTAAAAAATTGTCCGATCTGGGATTAATGGGGCTCCCTTTTCCTGAAAAATATGGTGGTGCAGGTGCTGATACGATTAGCTTCGCGATAGTAACAGAAGAATTAAGCAGAGCTTGCGGTTCGACAGGAATTACTTACTCCGCTCATATTTCATTAGGTGGTGCACCACTATACTTATTCGGAACAGAGGAGCAAAAACAGAAATTTTTAATCCCTATTTGTACTGGGGAAACATTGGGTGCCTTTGGTTTAACAGAGCCAGGTGCAGGCTCTGATGCTGGAGGAACGCGAACAAAGGCAGTAGAAGAGAATAGTGAATATACTATTAATGGAAATAAATGCTTTATTACAAATGCAAGCTATGCAAAGCATCTTGCATTAACGGCCATTACAGGAGAGGAAAATGGTGAAAAGGAAATAAGCGCAATTATTGTGCCAACTGATGCAACAGGGTTTACAGTGATTGATAATTATGAAAAAATGGGCCTTCATGCTTCCAATACAACGGAGCTTGTTCTTGAGAATGTGCGCGTTCCGACTGAAAACTTGTTAGGAAAAAGAGGAGAAGGCTTTAAACAATTTTTAATAACCTTAGATGGAGGAAGGATTGGAATTGGCGCAATGGCTGTTGGAATCGCTCAGGCTGCCTATGACAAGGCGCGTCAATATGCAAAAGAAAGAAAGCAATTCGGGCATTCCCTTTCCCATTTTCAAGCGATTCAATTTAAATTAGCAGATATGGCAATGAAAATAGAATTGGCAAGAAATATGGTATACAAGGCAGCATGGTTAAAGGATCAGGGCAAACCTTTCTCAAAAGAAGCGTCGATGTGTAAACTATATGCCTCAGAAATTTGCATGGAAATTACGGATCAAGCTGTTCAAATTCATGGGGGATATGGCTATATAAGAGATTATCATGTCGAACGCTATATGAGGGATGCGAAGCTTACAGAGATTGGTGAGGGAACTTCAGAAATCCAACGGACGGTAATCGCAAGACAAATTGGTTGTATGTAATTAGAAGAGCGGAAGGGCTTTGCTAAACAGTTCTGAAACTATTCAAATATAAATGTATCGCAAATGCACTTCCGTACCTCTTTTTGTCTAGTTTGTGAAAATGGTGTGACAAAGTTTGCTTTAGGTCTTTCCCTTATATGGTTTTTGGAGTAAAATAGAGATTGTTTGTATAAATACTTAGTATTATGAAATGTTTGTACATAGGGGGGTAAATTACATGAAGAATGCAGTTATGCCTTACGTCTTAATTTTTGTATTTGGTATCGTATTAATGTTCGCTATGTCTTTCATCGGTCTTGGCAATATGAAGGAAATAGCTGCCGAAAAAGAAGGTGGCGAAGCGAATACCGAAGAGACAGCATCAGCAAACCCAGAGGATATTTATAAGAAGAGCTGTATTACCTGTCACGGTGATCAATATCAAGGTGCAGTTGGTCCAGCGCTAAAAGGGTTAACGATTTCTCAAGATGAAATCAAAGAGATCCTTATAAATGGAACAACTGGTGGAATGCCTGGAGGATTAATTCCTGGTCAAGAAGAGGCAATGGCTGAATGGATTGCCAATCTTAAATAATTCATTTCAAAGAAGTCCTTTACTTATGTGGGGGACTTTTTTAGTTTATAAGTTTTTCGAATATACTTATGCATTTGTTTCTTTGCAAAAATATTATATGATGGAATAATGACATAGGATGAAAAGTGGTGTTTTTGAAATGAATTGTGAAAAATTATCGCATCGTCTTGAAGCAGTAGCAAGCTATATTCCAAAAGATTCCCGGTTAGCTGATATTGGTTCTGATCATGCTTATTTGCCATGTTACGCTGTGAAAAAGGGGCTTGTTCCTTTTGCGATAGCTGGTGAGGTTGTACTTGGGCCTTTTCAATCAGCAAAGCGTCAAGTGGAGCTCGAGAGTCTCACAGGACAAATCGATGTTCGTAAAGGGGATGGACTTGAAGTCATCGAACGAGGTGAAATCGATTGCATCACAATTGCTGGTATGGGAGGAGCATTGATTGCTAGTATTCTTGAAGCAGGGCAAGAAAAACTCGAATTAACGAGCAGATTAATTTTGCAGCCAAATATTAGTGCGATTACTGTTCGAAATTGGTTATTGAACAATGGATGGGAGTTAATGGCTGAGCACATTCTTGAAGAGGATAATAAAATTTATGAAATTTTAGTTGCTGAAAAAGGACAGCCAAGAAAGCCTTATAAAAATCTGCCAAAAGAACTATTGCTCGGACCATTTTTAATGGCAGAAAGATCAAATACTTTCACGAAAAAATGGCTTGCAGAAGTGGAAAATTGGCGAAGAGTTTTACGCCAAGTTGAAAATGCATTAGAAACAGAGGACAATAAGCAAAAAAAACTTGAACTAAATGAAAAAATACAAATGGTTGAGGAGGTTTTGAATGTTGAAAAAGGTGAATGGTTATGAAATCATCCAGTTGTTTGAACAATTCTCTCCAAAAAACTATGCAATGGAGGGGGACAAAATTGGTTTGCAAATTGGGCGATTAAATAAGCCGGTCGAAAATGTCATGATTGCCTTAGATGTTTTGGAGGAAGTAGTGGACGAGGCAATTGAAAAAAATGTTCAGCTCATTATTGCTCATCATCCACCTATTTTCCGTCCATTGAAGGCCATCGCAACAGATACACCAGCTGGAAGATTGCTTGAAAAATTGATAAAGCATGATATTGCCGTCTACGCAGCGCATACAAACCTTGATATTGCCAAAGGTGGAGTAAATGATTTGCTAGCTGACGCACTCAAGCTTTCAAATACTGACGTTCTGTATCCTACATATGAAATAAAATTAAAGAAGCTTGTTGTCTTTGTTCCAGTAGAAAATGTCCAGGAAGTAAAAAAGGCGCTTGGTGATGCAGGAGCTGGTGCAATCGGCAATTATAGCCACAGTATTTTCTCTGCTGCTGGCACGGGCCAGTTTTTACCGAATGAATTTGCTAACCCCCATATCGGCGAGCAAGGAAAGCTTGAAACTGTTGAGGAAGAAAGAGTGGAAACCATCTATCCAGCGCATTTAGAGAAACGTATTCTTACAGCTATGTTTAAGGCTCACCCTTATGAAGAAGTCGCCTATGATATTTATCCTTTAGAAAATAAGGGAGAAACTTTAGGGCTTGGTCGAATAGGGGATATTCCGGAAATGACATTACAAAAATTCGCTGAGCATGTGAAACAAACCTTAGATGTAAATGGGGTGCGTGTTGTTGGAGATTTGAATGCAAAAATTAAAAAAGTAGCTGTTCTAGGCGGCGATGGAAATAAGTATTACTCCACTGCTAAATATAAAGGCGCAGATGTGTATGTTACAGGAGATATGTATTATCATGTCGCCCATGATGCGATGATGCTCGGGTTAAATATTGTTGATCCCGGTCATAATGTCGAGAAGGTAATGAAAAAAGGGGTCGTAAGGCAATTAGAAAAAATGTGTAGTGAAAAAGGATTCGCGGTTTCTATTTTTGCATCTGAACGAAATACAGACCCGTTTCAATTTCTGTAAGAGTAAAATAGTGAAATGACAAGATAAAAAAGGGGTGTTCAAGAAGTCATTTTCTTAGACTGATTGAACACCCTACTTTTTTATTTTTTAACTTTAGGAAGGATTTTGTTTAATGGCACCTTTTTTTCTCGCGTCCATGTATTTTCATCATTTGCATCAAATTGTTCAAGGAAGGAAATAACTTCCTTTGTAATCGGAGTCGGTGTTGATGCACCTGCCGTTACAGCTACGGTCTTTGCATCCTTAATCCAATCGATATTCAGCTCGGAAATATCAGCGATTCGATATGCCCTCGTATGAGCAATTTCCTCTGAAACTTGGGCTAATCGATTGGAGTTATTGCTTTTCGGATCTCCAACAACAATAAGGACATCTGCTTGCCCTGCTTGCTGAGCGACGGCTTCCTGTCTTATTTGGGTAGCGTTGCAGATTTCGTTATGAAATTCAGCATGGGGGTATTTTCTTGCAATTAATTCCATTACCTGCTTGACATCCCATTGGCTCATCGTTGTTTGGTTTGTAACGATTATTTTATCGCTTTCGATTTGAAGAGCATCAACTTCGCTCGTCGTTTCAACAAGGTGCACAACATGAGGGGCAACCCCAACAGCACCCTCAGGCTCTGGATGTCCTTTTTTCCCAATATAAATAATCTGATAGCCTTCTTTTTCTTTTTCTCTAATCAATTCATGTGTTCTTGTTACATCTGGACAAGTGGCATCAATTGCGACAAGCCCTCTTTGTTTTGCTAACTCTCTTACTTCTGGAGAAATGCCATGGGCAGTGAAAATGACCGTCCCTTTGTCAACTTTTTCAAGAATCTCTTTGCGATTATTTCCATCTAATGTAATGATTCCTTCCTCTTCGAAGGCATCGGTTACGTGCTTATTATGAACAATCATACCGAGGATATAAATTGGTCGTGGCAATGTTTTATCAAGAGCAGCATTTCTTGCAATCACCATGGCATCGACTACCCCATAACAATATCCACGTGGTGAAATTTTTATAATCTCCATCTATATTGAACCCCCTGTAAAGTTAGGTGTTTTTACTGAAAGTAGCTATATGTACTCTATTATATCGGAGTATTGGATAGAATCATAGTAAAAGAGAGGCGTCGAGCTGGTGAGTGATTTGTTTCATCAAGAATAACTTTTATCGAATTCGAAAATGATTTTTTCGTCATGAAAAAAGAGGCATGAACAGCCTCTTTAAATATATAACCTTGGTTTTGGAGGACCTATTTTTTTCTCTGCTGCTTGAGAGACTATCGGCTTGCTCCTCACTTGCTCCTTCTCATCTCCTGTTTTCTTTCCAGAGAATGTTTTCGCTTGTTCCATTAAGGTAGTTTTCAAACTTTTCACCTTGTTTTTTTCATTCGTGTCTTTATCTTTACTGTCCTTGGAACTCATTCCTCGATAAAGCTTCCACATGGAGGGGATGTTTTTCACAATCGGTCCATATTGCTGAACCATTGGTCCAAATTGGGAAGCCGTGTTCAGCATCTTTTGTGTATTCGTTAAAAATCCGTTAATTGCTGCGGGATTTGTTATTGTTTTTAAGAAGCCGCCACTAGCTTCGGCTGCCGGAATGGCACTGCTTGCCCTAGCAAGACTTCCTCCTGCTAATCCACTTGCTTGACTGCCACCTTTTCCAAGTAATTTTGCAAGAAAACCGCCTCCCTGCCTCATTGGTGCTGCTCCAGCCGCCGCCATTTGCGGAGTGCCACCTCTTATTGGTGGAAGTCCCCCACGATTCATTTG
>JAEWDX010000243.1 GCA_023389895.1 Bacillota bacterium | reverse complement strand
TTAATACATTCATACATATCAAAGGGAGCATTTTGATTTTTAGGAATAATATCCTCCAGATGGCGACTAAATTTCGGCTCTACTGCTGCACTTATCTTTGGCTTTTCATTGAAGCTAGGGGGAAAATAAGCAAGATATTTTCTCGCTGATTCGATTGCTTCCTCTTCACTAAATACAAGCACATCTCCACAGCCGCTTATTGTACAATGCATGCGAGCTCCGCCCATTTCTTCAAGCGTTACCTTTTCACCAATTACTTTTTCTGCCATTCGTGGAGATCCTAAATACATCGATGCATTCTCGTCAACCATAATGACATTATCGCAGAAAGCTGGGATATAGGCCCCACCAGCTGCTGATGGCCCAAATAACAAACAAATTTGCGGAACCATTCCCGAAAGTTTTACTTGATTGTAGAAAATCCTTCCTGCTCCCCGTCTATTCGGAAACATTTCAAGCTGGTCAGTAATTCTTGCACCTGCCGAGTCAACTAAATACAATATTGGAACCTTTAGCCTTTCAGCCGTTTCTTGAATGCGAATAATCTTTTCAACAGTCCTCGCTCCCCATGAGCCCGCCTTGACAGTTGAATCATTTGCCATTACACAAACCGTCTGAGAATTTATCATTCCTATTGCCGTTACGACTCCATCTGCTGGCAAATCCTGTTCCATACAGTTTGCAAACTTTCCATCCTCTTCATATATACCTTTATCAAATAGCAGTTCTAATCGTTTTCTAACGAATAGTTTATTTTGTGCTTGAAGTTTTTCATGATATTTCTCATGCCCACCTGCTTCAATCTTCTTATTGTTTTCCTTTAATTTCTCCACTAATGAATCAACAGTTGTCATGTTGCTCCTCCTAACATCAAATACTAAAGCTAGACACAAGAATTTTATTCAGGATCAATGACTAGTAATAGATCACCTTCATTGACAAAATCACCGATGCTTACTTTTATTTCCGTTACCTTCCCTCCAGTCTGACTGTCTACAGGGATTTCCATTTTCATTGATTCAAGAATGATTACCTCTTGTCCCGGACTAATTTCATCATTCACTCCAACTAATATAGTAAATACTGTCCCTGCCATTGTTGCGGTAATTTCCTTCATTTATCCATTCCCCCTATTAAATATATCGTTCACAGTTCATTCATATTCGAATTCGGCATAAACTTGTCCATTGCTCCAAATTTCACCTTTATTATTATATTTCTACAATCTTCTGACTTTTTCCTCCTAAAAATGGAACCGCTTTCGATTTTATTTTTATACTTTTTATAATATAATAAGAATAATAGAATAAATTACTGTTAATTATGGAATGACTTAGAAAATGGATATCTAAAGAAAGGGGAAATCATATGCATTATAAAGTAGAGAAGCTTATGGTCAATTATAAGACACTTGAGGAGTTCAAAAAGTTTAAAGAATATGGTTTACAGGAGCTTTCAATGCTTGAGGATTTGGAAGCGAATATTATTGAAAATGATAGTGAATCACCATTTTACGGAATATATTTTGGTGATAAGCTTGTTGCTAGAATGAGCTTATATCGTATTGAGAACAAGTACGATCGTTATTTCGAGCCTGCACAGGATTATTATGAGCTTTGGAAGCTTGAAGTGTTAGCTGATTATCGAAATAAAGGATATGGCAAGGCGCTAGTTGAGTATGCCAAAAACCTTGGCCTACCGATTAAAACAAATCCACGTGTAAAATCAGATGAATTTTGGAGTAAGATGGAATTTTCACCTGTCCATTATGACATGGAAAGAGACAGAGGAGAAAATCCTCTCTGTTGGTTCCCAAAGGGCGTTCAGGAGAAAACGCTTTAAAGAAACGCGGACAAAAAATGTCCGCGTTTTCATTCATTTTATACCTTTTGTTTTGTCATTTCATCCTTTAAAATGACCATTTTAAAAGCTTTTTCCATCACTTCTACTAATGCATTATAATCCTTCTCAATCTTGCGTAAGTCTTTTATTAACCTTTCGTTTTCAGATGCTAAATAATATAATTGCTTTTCTAGGGTTTGAATACGTTCTTCATATGATTTAATGTCTTCACTTTTGTAGCTTTTTATCTCTGTTTTTTTATAGAGTGTTTTTAAATGACTTACTAAATCCTCAAAGGCTAACATTTCTTCTGCATCTTTTAAAATAGGTTCAATCACTTCAGGAGTAGATAATTCAGATTCTGTCACTTTTATCTCTATTTCCATTTCTTCTTGCTGCGAATTTTGCTTTCTTGCTTTTCTTTGTTTTTTCGCAAGCTCAATCCCGGCTTTATATTGTTTTCGCACATAAGAATTCCAACGGAATCCACATGCAGCAGCTGTCCTTTTCAGTCTTTTACCAACCTCTTCAAAGGCTTGTAATTGTGTACTTCCCTCTCTAATATATTTGAGTACTAACTCTGCAAGCAATAAATCTTCATCTTGTGACCAAGCATCTTGACGTGTTAAAGACATTAGCGCATCCCTCCTAGTTTTTTATTTATACATATGCTGTTGCTAGAAAAGATAGACTGATGTCCTATTTGATTTTTTTAATGTTACTTATTAGATAAAAACTTCGAAACTTGCTGATGATGTGCTTCTTCCCCCCATAACCTCGCACAGCTCCGAACTTCCTGCATAACTCTTTGCTCTATATTTGCCTGCATCCATTTGTTAATAAATAGCTTTTTATAAGCTTTTAACACAGCTAATTCAAGATGTAATATTTTTTCTATATATTGCTTATCGCTTTCTAAGCGCTCACCATCAACAATTGCTTGAATAAAGCCCAGCTCTTTCAATTGATTCGCATCATAAAGACTAGCTTCCATTAGCATTTTCATTCCGTTAGCAGGTAATAGCTTCTCCGACAAAAACGTACCCCCACCCCAGCCAGTCGTTATCGCTAAAGTGCCTTGAATGAAACCTGCTTTCACATTTTTGTTTGCAATTCGATAGTCACAAGCAGAAGCAAGCTCGCAGCCACCACCAACAGCTACACCATTCAATAATGCAATTGTAGGCTTTTGATGAAAGAATAATTTCGTTAAAATATCGGACATTCTACTTAACATTTCAAAGGCTTCCTTCTCTGTCCTCAAATCGTGAAAAACAACTAAATCTCCACCTGAACAAAAGGCCCGATTCCCTGCACCTGTGATTACTAATGCTTTATTATTACCTTCGTTAGATTTCTTTAGTGCATCTTCTAATCCAGCCATTACCTCATAGTTAATAGCATTTCTTTTTTCAGGACGGTTAATGGTAAAAACTAATAAACCTTCATCATCTTGTTCTAATAAATAGGGATTCATCTTTTTCCTCCATCAACATTTTCTTCTATTAAAAAAAGACAAAAGCACAAGAACGTCTTGTTCTTGTGCTTCATATCTAAAAGGAAGATTAGTTATTTACAACTTCTTTTCCTTTGTATGTTCCGCAAGCTTTGCAAACACGGTGAGCTAGTTTCATTTCACCACAGTTTGGGCATCCTACCATACCAGGAACCTGTAATTTAAAATGGGTACGACGTTTTCTTTTCGCAGTTTTAGACGTTCTTCTAAAAGGTACAGCCATTATTCCCACCTCCTTAAAAAGTATAAGAAAGTTATGAAGTCCATAAATAACTGGTTACTTCAATTGCTTCTTGTTAATCTTTTCGTTCAAAAAATTGCGCAAGACCAGCAAGACGAGGATCAATCTTATCCTTCTTCTGCTCGGTAATTACCTCCCAATCTTTACCAGATTGTGGAGCCCCTTCTTCACTGCTATCTTCACAGTATACTTGCATTGGAACCTCGAGTAAGAGGATCTCTTGAACGACCGGTGCAAGATCGATTAGATCACCTTTTACTTGGTGAACCTCCTCAGCAGATTCATAATCTAAATCTTTCAAAAAGAAGGTTTCTGTTGTTTCTACATTAATTGGGAAATTTACGTCAACTAAAGTACGAGAACAAGGAAGGATTAAATGACCCATTATCTTCAAATGAAAAGTCACCTTTGCTGAATCAATATCAGCTCTTCCTACAATATGCATTGGTGAGACAGCTATAATCGTTGGATCAAATTCTTTGATCGCTTCCATATTAACAATCTCATCGATGATAAATTCCTTGCTTCGATTTTTTTGTAACTGACTTAAAGTCCATTTCATACGGATCACCTCAAGGCAACAAAGGTAATTATAGCTTTCATATAATTATTTGTCAATATTATTTCTTTACACCTTCAAACATGCAATAATGACATTATAAGTTAATTTAAACTTTTTTCGAGGAGAAATCAAGTTATGAACGCAGTTGGTTTAATTGTTGAATATAATCCTTTCCATAATGGACATTTGTATCATCTTAATGAGGCCAAGAAAATCGCCGATGCAGACATCGTTATTGCCGTGATGAGTGGAAATTTCCTGCAACGTGGCGAACCTGCACTAGTATCAAAGTGGAAACGGACAGAAATGGCTCTATCCTCTGGAGTTGATATCGTTTTTGAACTTCCATATGCGTTTGCAACACAGAAAGCTGATACATTCGCTAATGGTGCTGTCTCTATTCTTGAAGCAGCAGGCTGCGATTTCCTATGTTTCGGTAGCGAATCTGGGAATATTAAGAGCTTTGAACAAACACTTTCGTACATAGAAAATAATAAAGAAAAATATGATAAACGAGTTAAGCTTTATATGAGAGAAGGAAATAGTTACCCGAAAGCTTCATCATTAGCCTTTCAAGATTTAACCTCTCAGTTGGAATTCATTGACTTGTCCAAGCCAAATAATATTTTAGGCTATCAATATGTAAAAGCTATCCACAATCAGCACGCTACGATTAAATGTTTTACTGTCGCAAGGAAAAACGCTGAATATCATGATGAGCATTTCACGTCAGAATCAATTGCAAGTGCAACAAGCATTCGAAAAGCCCTTTTTTCTGAGGACGAGAAAAAAGCAGCCTTTCAGCAATTCGTTCCTGATGCGACATTTCATTCACTTTTGCAATATAAAGAAGAATTTGGGCTTTTTCATCATTGGGAGCAATATTTTCCCTATTTAAAATTCCGTTTAATTCAAATGACAGCGAATCAGCTAAAAACAATTTATGAGATTGAAGAAGGACTTGAAAATCGAATCCTTCCAATAGCGCTTGAGTCAGAAAGCTTTCAACAATTTATGGAAAGACTTAAAACAAAGCGCTATACATGGACAAGACTGCAAAGAGTATGTATCCATATTTTGACCAATACGACGAAGACTGAGATGTATATGGAAACAGAGAGGGCTGAATATTTACGCCTATTAGGCATGACAACGAAAGGAAAGCAATATTTAAATAAACATAAGGCAAATTTAGGTTTGCCCTTAATCTCAAGATTGGCTGCTAGACAGAATAAACAGCTCATGCTCGATATTAGAGCATCAAGAATTTATTCTCTCGGTGCCTCAGGGAAAGGTCAAAGATTACTGTTAGAAAACGAATTCAAACAACCACCTTTAATGATGGAATAGATTCGTCTTTTTTAACTTTTCTTCAAAAAAACAGCGGCATTTGCCGCTATTTCTCTTTTAAGCTAAGGAGATATTCTATTGCTTCATCATACGTATTAATCGGAATAATTTTCATTTTCGATTTGATGTCTTTCGCAGTCTTGACTGCTTCTTCATAATTAGAATTAGCTGCACCATTCTCATTCGGTGCTAGAAATATTTCAGCACCTGCTTTATCTGCAGCAACGATTTTTTGTTCGATTCCACCAATTTTGCCGACATTCCCATCGGAGTCCATTGTACCTGTACCAGCAATTTGATAGCCCCTTGTTAAATCCTCTTCAACTAATTGATTGTAAATTTCAAGTGAAAACATAAATCCTGCGGAAGGTCCCCCTATATCCTTACTTTCAATTGTAACAGCAGGATCGACGATAATTTCTTTATCGTCAACAAGACCGATACCTACTCCGACTTTTCCGGTTTTCGGTAATTTTTCTAGTGGTAGCTCGACCTCACTAATTTTTTTATTGCGCTCAATCATAAACTTTACGT
>JAEWDX010000238.1 GCA_023389895.1 Bacillota bacterium | reverse complement strand
CAATAAGAATTGCGCCTTCATAACTTTTTAAATAAGATTCCAGCCAGGATAGCGTTTCGATATCTAAATGGTTTGTAGGCTCATCTAGTATTAAAAGATCTGGTTTACTTAAGAGAAGCTTAGCAAGTGCTAAACGAGTTCGTTGTCCCCCTGATAATGAGCGAATGGATTTTTCGTAATCCTCAGGATAAAACTGCATGCCATGAAGCACTGAACGGATATCAGATTCATATTGATAGCCACCTGCATCCTTAAAATTATGCTGTAATTGATCGTACTCAGACATTATTTTGGCATATAAAATAGAATCTTCATAAACTGCTGGATCAGCCATTCGTTGTTCTAGTGAGCGAAGGGTCTTTTCTTGTGCTAAAAGTGGTTCAAAAATGGTTAGCATTTCATCCCAAATCGACAAGGTTGAGTTTAATCCAGCGTGCTGCTCTAAATAGCCGATTTGTATGCCCTTAGGAATAATAATATCGCCCGCATCATATGACATTTGACCAGCAATTATTTTTAGTAGAGTAGACTTACCTGCGCCATTTCGTCCTACTAATGCAACGCGATCACGATGTTGAACTTCTAACTTAACGCCACTTAATATTTCATCTGCAAGGAAGGATTTATATAGTTGATTGACCTGTAAAACAATCATTCTTGACACCTCAATTCTTCCTTAGTGTAATGGATGAACGATGTGCTTGCAATGTCGATGCTTTACTTATTCCGAGCAGTCATGTAAGATTGAAACGATTTCCCTTTAGTTAGTAGCGTAAATGGCGCCATTAACTAAAGGGAAATTCTCCAATTAGAAATAATAAACTTTGTAAGTAGTTCAATAAGCATGTATTATTTAAAATATGTTTAGGCGAATTTTGATACATACGAGGAGGAAAAAGTTTGAAACAAGAACTAAAAATTCCACAAGCCACTACTAAAAGACTTCCTCTTTTCTATCGATTTATCCAAAACTTTGCGCACGAAGGAATGGAACGAATTTCATCGAAGGAGCTGAGTGAGGCGATGAAAATAGATTCAGCAACCATTCGCCGTGACTTTTCTTATTTTGGTGCGCTTGGGAAAAAAGGATATGGCTATGATGTTCAACATTTATTAAAATTTTTTAGTCAGACGCTAGATCAACATGAAACGACAAAAGTAGCGTTAATCGGTGTAGGGAATTTAGGTAGTGCTCTATTAAAATATAATTTTCAAAAGAACCATAATACACATATCGTTGTAGCATTCGATTCTAAAGCTCCAAAGGATGGCAAAATGATTAGTAATATCCCCGTTTTTCACCCTGATCTATTGGAGGAAAAATATGCAGAATATGGCGCAGAGCTAGCCATTTTAACAGTTTCACCACGCTCAGCACAAAAGATGGCTGATCGTCTAGCTGCAATGAATGCTAAGGGAATTTTAAATTTTACCCCAGAGCGCATTACTGTTCCAGATAAAATGCAACTCTTAACAATAGATTTGTCTGTCGAATTGCAGGCACTTATATATTTAATTCGTAATCAGGAAGAGTGAAATTCCAAGTATAGTTCACAGTTTCTGTCAAATAGAAATATGAAATAAAATAAGAAGTAATCTATAAGAGTGACGAAAAACTTTCACATATAATTAGTTAGCAAAATGGCGAAATATGCGTTAAAATGATGGATATAAAGAGGAGGTGGCTGTAATGGGCGGTATTGGTCCTATGAGCCTCATTATTATCGGAGTTGTCGCGTTACTAATTTTTGGTCCTAAAAAGCTACCAGAGCTTGGTAAAGCATTTGGTTCAACACTACGTGAATTCAAAAATGCAACTAAAGGTTTAGCCGACGAAGATGATGATGACAAGAAAAAGAAAGAACTAGATAAGTAAGTTAGGATGTTGAGGAATGAATCCAAAAGATCTAACTGTCATTGAGCATATAGAAGAATTAAGAAAACGGCTGTTCATTGTTGCCGTTTTCTTTGTTCTAGCTATGGCTGGCGCCTTTTTTGTCGCAAAGCCAATTGTTAAATATCTTCAAATTACTGGGGAATCCTACAATATAGAACTCCATGCATTTGATGTAGTAACACCACTTTCAATTTATATCCAAGTTATATTTTTAATCTCTTTTATTGTTTCTTCGCCGATTTTGATGTACCAATTGTGGGCATTTATAAGTCCAGGACTAAGGGACATAGAACGAAAAGCAACCTTAAAGTATATTCCGTATGCGTTTTTATTATTTTTAGCAGGGTTGTCTTTTTCATTCTTTTACTTATTTCCTTATGTCATAAAATTTATGATGGGTTTATCGAATGAATTAGACATACAACCAACAATTGGCATAAAGGACTATTTTTCATTTTTATTTAGACTTACAATTCCATTTGGTTTCCTTTTCCAATTACCGATTGTAGTCCTATTCTTTTCACGTATCGGAATGTTATCTCCTGAACTATTAGTTCGTTTTCGCAAGTATTCCTATTTTGGTTTGTTTGTGTGTGCTGCTATAATCGCACCACCTGAGTTGGCTTCACATTTAATGGTTTCAGTACCTTTGTTTGCTCTTTATGAAATTAGTATTATGATTTCTCGTATTGGCTATAAAAAATATTTGAAATCAGAGGAAATGCGACTGAAAGAGGAACAGGAAGCTGAGCAAAAACGGCAGGTTGAAGAGGCTCTTGAAAAGCAGCGACGACAGATTGAAGAATTAAATCAATAAATAATAGAAGCTCGATGCATGTGTATTGAGCTTTTTATTGTAAAGGAAAAATCAGTGGGAAAAAAAGCTCCCACTGATTTTTTATTGCATTTTTTGTAGTTCATCAAGCAACTTTTGTAACTGTTCTGCATACACTTGTACAAGTGTCACAAAACCATTCAGCATGACGTGGGCGATAATGGACGTCCAAATGCGTTTTGTCTTGTGGTATAAGAAGGCAAAAATTAATCCACAAATTGTATAAAGCAAGATATGTGAAAAGTCCCTATGAATAAGAGCAAAGAAAATAGCACTTACTATTGCTGCTATCCAGAAATTTGTTGTTTGGACAAGCGATCCAAAAATAACACGGCGGAAGACGAACTCTTCTAGTATTGGTCCAAATACGACAATTGCCAATATCGCAATAGGAGCACCTTTAGCAATAGCGACAATATCAGCCGTGTTTTGCGAACCACCTTGGATACCAAATACAGCCATTTCAATAGCTGCGCCAATCATTTGGCCGATGAAAACTAAGAAGAAACCAATAATTCCCCACATAATTGATAGTGGTATCGTTTCTTTCTTTCCCTGATAAATATCCCAAAACGTTTTATCGCGGGATGTTAGGAATAAGCTAAGGATTAATGCTATGGCAAAGCTTAGTGCAATATACCAGCCTTGTGTAAGTGGAGCGGCTTGTGCACTAGCTAAACCAGTAGTACTCATAACAAGCTTGTGAAACGGTTCAATCAGCCATTTGCCTGATATTTGCATGAGGATATAAATCAATAAAACATATAGGGCTGTTTTTTTATGTTTATTTACTTTTTGAGAATTAGTCACAGTCAAAATCCTTTCCATTCATTATGCTACCTTTCTATTGTAGAGGAATTTGGAAAGAAAACAAAATTTTTCGAAGTTCTGACTTGCAAAAAAAAGTGTGATTGATTATCATAATAATTGTGTTAGCACTCAACTGAATAGAGTGCTAATAAACTCTCAACAAACATTTAATTAATAGGAGGTTGTTTCACTTGTTAAGACCACTAGGAGATCGTATTGTAATTGAACTAATCGAGGTAGAAGAAAAATCTGCATTCGGTATTGTACTACCTGACTCTGCAAAAGAAAAACCACAAGAAGGTAAAGTAGTAGCAGTTGGGACAGGTCGTGT
>JAEWDX010000216.1 GCA_023389895.1 Bacillota bacterium | reverse complement strand
GGATTGATGAAGGCATTCATGTAGTAGATATAAATGGAAATACGATTTATTATAATGAAATTGCCGCAAAGCATGATGGGATGTGCGTTGAAGAAGTGATTGGAAAACAGCTGTTAACGGTTTTTCCTTCGCTTAGTGCTGAAACAAGTACATTATTTAAAGTAATGAAGACAAATAGGCCGATTTACAATCGAACACAATCGTATGTCAATGTACATGGAAACCAAATTGAAACGATTAATACTACTCTGCCTATTCTAGTTAATAGAAAAACAGTTGGTGCGGTTGAAATTGCGAAAGATTATTCAAGATTAAAGCTTTTATCTGAAAGCCTGCTCGATTTACAAGGAAAAATCATGGAAAAAACGAAGAGCAAGAAAAATTCGCAAACGCTCTATACTTTCGATAGCTTACTAACCATTAATCAAGAAATGCTTGCCTTAAAGAATGAAGCGAAGAAACTAGCAAAATCTAATTCCTCGATTATCGTCTTTGGTGAAAGTGGCAGTGGAAAGGAATTATTTGTGCAAGGGATTCATCATGCTTCTTTACGAGCAGATCAGCCATTTATTGCGCAGAACTGTGCTGCAATTCCAGAACCACTATTAGAAAGTATTTTATTCGGAACAGCGAAGGGGAGCTATACCGGTGCGGTCGATCGAGCAGGATTATTTGAGCTTGCGGATGGAGGTACACTCTTCCTTGATGAAATTCACGCAATGCCACTTGAGCTGCAAGCAAAGCTGCTACGCGTATTAGAGGATGGACAAGTGAGGCGTGTTGGCAGTACGAAGAGTATGCTTGTTGATGTGCGGGTTATTGCCGCAATGAATGTCCATCCGCAAAAAGCATTGGATAACAGACAAATGCGGGCTGATTTATTTTACCGCTTAAATGTTTTTACATTTGGGCTCTTGCCATTACGAGAGAGGAAGGAAGATATTCGCTTTTTATTGAATCATTATCTACACCTTTTTAATCAAGCTTTAAATAAAAAGGTAGATAGTCTAAGTGACGAGATCATGGCTTTTTTTCATTCTTATAAATGGCCAGGAAATGTGCGGGAATTAAAGCACACGATTGAATATATGCTGAGTATTTGCGAGGGCAACAGTCTAACTGAAAGAGAACTTCCTGTTATGTTAAAGCAACAATACTTGCAGCGCGAGAAGGATAAGGACGAAGAAAACTTTTCTTTAAGAACCAGTTTACAAAAGGTAGAAAACGAGCTGATTGCCAAAGCGCTCAAGCAAACGGACAGAAACATTATGCAAGCAGCAAAGCTTCTCGGTATACCAAGGCAGACACTACAGTATAAATTGCAGAAGCTTAAAATCAACGTAAAAAAATAAAAGTAGGATCATGACTAGCTGTGAGTGATTCTGCTTTTTTGCATGGGAATGAGATTTTTACATCCACCTTCTCTTCATATTCTACTTCATGTTTCGTGTCATTTATTGATGAAGTTTGCTTTACATTCATTTTTCTCTGTTTAATGATTCGGTAACAGATTATGCATATGATGATAATAATAAATAAAGTATAGACATAAGCCAATTCAATTCCTCCTCAAATTTTCTGCTGCCCGTTTTTTAGCAGAGAATGCCTATTTTTAGGCATCCCTATACACATCCTAATCATATTCTATTTTTCTCAATTAAATAATCTCTAGTTTACTTGGAATGCCGAAAAATCAGCAATATTAAGTAAATGATCTTAGTAATCTCTAATCCTAATGATAATAGTCGAAAAGATTTATATCGAGAAAATTCTGATTTTTCACATAGTTAATGATGATATTTAACTTTCTAATCGATACTGGCACAAAACTTGCAATGTTATTTAGAAAGGGAATTTTATGAAGGAGGAATAATAATGAAGTCATTTTTATACAAACCAAGTCGCCATTGGCAGGAGATTGAGCTTTGGAAGGATGTTTCGGATGAGCAGTGGAATGATTGGCTATGGCAGCTTACAAATACAGTTCGTACACTAGATGACTTGAAGAAGGTCATCAATCTTACAGCTGATGAAGAAGAGGGAGTTCGTATTTCTACGAGAACGATTCCTTTAAATATTACCCCTTACTATGCTTCATTAATGAACAAAGATGACTCACGCTGTCCAATTCGGATGCAATCAGTCCCGATTGGAAATGAAATTTACAAGACGAAATATGATCTTGAAGATCCTTTATATGAAGATGAGGATTCTCCTGTTCCAGGTCTAACCCATCGTTATCCAGACCGTGTTCTCTTTCTCGTTACAAATCAATGCTCGATGTATTGCCGATACTGTACAAGGCGCCGTTTCTCAGGTCAAATTGGGATGGGCGTCCCGAAGAAACAGCTTGATGGAGCCATTGCGTATATTCGAAACACACCACAGGTTAGAGACGTCCTCATCTCTGGGGGGGATGGATTATTAATTAATGACACGATTTTAGAATATATTTTAAAAAATCTCCGTGAAATTGACCATGTAGAAATCATCCGAATTGGTACGAGAGCACCTGTCGTCTTTCCTCAAAGAATTACGGAAAACCTCTGCAATATTTTAAAGAAATATCATCCGGTTTGGTTGAACACCCATTTTAATACATCGATTGAAATAACGGAGGAATCAAAACGGGCTTGTGAGATGCTTGCTAATGCGGGTGTTCCAATTGGCAATCAATCTGTTATTCTTGCAGGGGTTAATGATAGTGTTCCGATTATGAAGAAGCTTATGCATGATCTTGTAAAAATTAGAGTTCGTCCTTATTATATTTATCAATGCGATTTATCTGAAGGAATTGGTCATTTTCGTGCTCCTGTTTCAAAGGGGCTTGAAATTATTGAAGGCTTAAGAGGTCATACATCTGGTTATGCTGTGCCAACCTTCGTCGTAGATGCACCTGGAGGCGGTGGGAAAATTGCTCTCCAGCCGAATTATTTAATCTCGCAAAGTGCAAATAAAGTAGTACTTCGTAACTTTGAAGGGGTTATTACGACCTATCCTGAACCAGAAAATTATATACCAGGGAGGGCAGAAGGGTATTTTAAAGAAATTTTTCCGAATTCGGAAAAGAAGAAATCTAATATTGGTATAGCTGGGTTAATGAATGATGAGAAATTCAATCTCGTACCAACGGGTTTGGCAAGAATTAGTCGTAGGGAGCAATATGAGCATGACCCAGCCCATATGTCTTTAAAAGATAAGCGAGAAAAACGTGATGAACTGAAAGAAAAGAAATTTCAAGCGCAACAACAAAAAAAGAAGCAACCAATCAATAATGAACCAGCGATTGCAAATGAGTAGGTGGTAAAATGGAACATCAATGTGTATGGTGTGAAAGTGAAAAAATTATCCATGGGTTAAATACAGTTCACTGGGAGCTTCCTGATGGCACGAGAGCGATCGTTATTACGGATACACCGTCTGTTATATGCAATAATTGTAAAATGATTTATCAATCAGATGAAATAGTGAAGGCAATCGAGGATCAACTATTTTTAATAAATACAAACATAATTGGTCAAGAAATTTCCTATACTAATTTAATGAATCAACAAAGAATGCTCAAGAAAAATTATTTTGATTTTACAACATAATTTAAGTATAGGACATTATTCACAATATGTTCACCTAATTTTCACAAATTCCTTTTCCACTATCTCTATAATAGATTTAAGGAATAGCTTTTCTATATATTGGGAGGAAAAGGATTATGCAAATTGCACTAATGATGATGATCTCAATTGCGATGTTTATCTTATTTTTCTGTGGATATTATTCTGGGGTTATAAAAGAAAGATATGGTAAAAATTGGCTACAAGCAGTGCCAATAACAGTGGCCATTTTAATGTTTAATATTATTTGGATTTTGACACAACTAATGAAAGCAGATCGTTATCAGTGAGTAGGAAGGTATTGTATGGCAAAAACATTTTATCATTTTCTTATGAAATTTCGGCATCCTGAACCAAAAGATTCAGTAAGCGTATTTGCTAATCACGCTTATCTTGATCATAGTTTTCCAAAAACTTTATTTGACTATCATGAGATAAGCGTTTATTTAGAACTAAATGGCAACTATTTAAAAAATATGACTATTTTTGATGAAGCATGGGAATTATATTTGCTTTCGCAAAATGACTCGATGTAAAGAAAGGGGTTGTCCGAAGTGGGCAGTCCCTTTTTCCCATTTTTTCACGCTATTTTTCCGCTTGAGCTTTGGAGCAATCCGTATTTTTACTTTTCGAACAACTCCATTTCAATTTTAAGGTGAAATTGGCTTAGCGATCTTTATTGCTTATG
>JAEWDX010000190.1 GCA_023389895.1 Bacillota bacterium | reverse complement strand
AGCCGCAGGTCTAGTGGCGATAGCGAGAAGGTCACACCCGTTCCCATCCCGAACACGGAAGTTAAGCTTCTCAGCGCCGATGGTAGTTGGGGGTCTCCCCCTGTGAGAGTAGGACGTCGCTAGGCTTGCTTGAATAATCTCCCTGAAATTGGGGCGGTTTAACGCATACTAAATAGTATGTAAATATTATTGCCGCGGGTGGAGCACGATCGAATACGCTTCGAAGGAAATTCTTCAGCACAACGATTGAGCTGCTACTTGAATAATCTTCCCGAAATCGGTGTGGATTAACGGACAATAGAAGCATGTAGAAAGTTCATAAATAATACTATCGCGGGGTGGAGCAGTTCGGTAGCTCGTCGGGCTCATAACCCGAAGGTCGCAGGTTCAAATCCTGTCCCCGCAATATGGTCCGGTAGTTCAGTTGGTTAGAATGCCTGCCTGTCACGCAGGAGGTCGCGGGTTCGAGTCCCGTCCGGACCGCCATTTTTATAAAAACTTAACTTGAAAAAGATAAGATAGATTTATTTAATACCACAGACTTTATCGCTGTGGTATTTTTTGTATATAAATTGTGAATGTATACTATAGCAGAGAAAAGCTCAGTATTCTGACAACGGACAATGTTTTTAAAGAGCGGTAAATATAATTGTAAAATCGCAAATATAACTGAAAAGCGACAAATATAATCTTAGAATGGCCAATATATATTCGAATTCAGCAAATAAGAAAAATTCAAGTAAAGTTTTCAAAGCATTTTAGTGGAAAAAATGATTAATAAAAGAGTATTTATTGCTAAAATAGAAGTATAGACGTTATGTTTATTTAATTGTAGTAAGATTTTTATTCTTTTACGAAACAAATGATTTTTTAAAAAAGGTGATTAATAGATGAATCAATTTGAATTTTATTCAAAAATGCCTGAGGAGACGATGAATTTCTCAAAACAGCTCGCAATCTTGCTTAAAGCGGGTGATGTCATTACACTAGAAGGGGATCTTGGCGCGGGAAAAACTACGTTTACGAAAGGGTTGGCACTTGGGCTTGGGGTTAAAAAGAACGTAAACAGTCCTACTTTTACCATTATAAAAGAATACCAAGGAAGAGTGCCGCTCTATCATATGGATGTGTATCGGGTGGAGGATTCATTCGAGGATCTCGGATTTGATGAATATTTTGAGGGGAATGGCGTTTCTGTTGTTGAATGGGCACACCTAATAGAAGACCAGTTGCCAGAACAATTATTAGCCATCCACCTCTATTTAAGCGAGAATGGTGCAAGGAAAATAGTCATCGAACCAAAGGGTGAAAGATATGAAGCATTATGTAAGGAGTTATTCAAATGAAGGTACTTTCCATTGATACATCAAATTATACATTAGGCGTCGCTTTACTAGATGGAGTGGAAGTGAAGGGCGAATACATGACAAATTTAAAGAAAAACCATTCAGTTCGAGTGATGCCTGCAATTGAGACATTAATGAAGGATTGTGATATCAAGCCGTCAGAACTTGATAAAATTGTCGTGGCAAAAGGACCGGGCTCTTATACGGGAGTTCGAATTGGTGTAACGATTGCGAAGACATTAGCTTGGACGTTAAATATCCCAATTGTTGGTGTTTCAAGTCTTGAAGCATTAGCTGCTTCAGCGGGACGCTATTTCAATGGTGTTATTTCGCCATTATTTGATGCACGACGGGGACAAATTTATACAGGGCTCTATACGTTTCCCAAAGGAAAAATAATGACTTCAATGGAGGACAAGTTAACTTTAGCTACGAACTGGGCTGATGAACTAATAAAACAGAATGAAAAAGTTTTATTTATTGGTAATGATTTATCTATCCATCGTCCTATATTTGAAGAAAAGCTTGGAAATCAAGCCGTTTTTGCGGAGATGACAGAACAGAATCCACGTCCGGCTGAGTTAGCTTTTTTAGGTATGACTAGAGAAAGTGAAGATATTCATTCGTTTGTTCCTAATTATATTCGTTTAGCAGAAGCAGAAACGAATTGGTTAAAGGCGAATCAAGATAAGGTAGGAAGAGAATGAACGAAGAAACATTAACTTTTCGATTTTTAAATACGAATGATGTAGAGGAACTTCTTGAAATTGAACAAGCTTCCTTTACATTGCCATGGACAAGAGAAGCTTTTCAAAATGAATTTACGATTAATCAGTATGCAGTTTATCTTGGGCTAGAAGAAGAGGGTAAATTGATTGGTTACTGTGGTGCTTGGATTATTCTTGATGAAGCAAATATAACAAATGTCGCCGTTCTTCCTGAATATCGCGGGAGAAAGCTTGGTGAAGCCTTAATGAAGAAAATGCTGCAGATTGCAGTTGAAAGGTCGGTTGCGATTATGTCATTAGAGGTTCGGGCTTCGAATCATATTGCACAAGCTTTATATCGTAAGCTAGGCTTTCAAGCTGGTGGAATTAGAAAAAATTATTATACAGATAATCATGAGGATGCTTTAGTAATGTGGGTGAATTTATCATGAAAAAAGATCAGTGGATAATGGGAATTGAGACAAGCTGTGATGAAACTGCTGTGGCGATTATAAGAAATGGAAGAGAGATTGCTTCGAATGTCGTTGCCTCTCAGATTGAAAGCCATAAAAGATTTGGCGGTGTCGTGCCAGAGATTGCTTCACGTCATCATGTCGAACAAATAACAATTGTATTAGAAGAAGCACTTAAGCAAGCAAATATCGAATATAGCGATTTAGATGCAATTGCGGTAACAGAGGGACCTGGTCTTGTAGGGGCTCTGTTAATCGGGGTAAATGCTGCTAAGGCGATTTCATTTGCACATGGGATTCCATTAGTAGGTGTTCATCATATTGCGGGTCATATTTATGCGAATCGCCTCGTTGAAGAAATGGAATTTCCTCTCCTTTCTTTAGTTGTTTCTGGTGGTCACACAGAAATAGTTTATATGAAGGAGCATGGGCATTTTGAAGTTATCGGTGAAACGAGAGATGATGCTGCTGGAGAAGCGTATGATAAAGTGGCACGAATTTTAAGTATGCCCTATCCCGGTGGCCCTCATATTGATCGGCTAGCGCATCAAGGAGAGCCTACCCTTACTTTACCGAGAGCATGGCTGGAAGAGGGCTCGTATGATTTTAGTTTCAGTGGGTTAAAATCCGCTGTTATTAACACAGTCCACAATGCAGAACAAAGAGGAGAAACGATTAAGCCTGAAGATTTGGCTGCGAGCTTTCAACAGAGTGTCATCGATGTCCTTGTGACAAAAGCGGTGAAGGCTACTAAGGAATATAAGGTGAAACAATTGTTGTTGGCTGGTGGAGTGGCAGCGAATAAAGGGCTACGTGCAGCTTTGGAAGAGGCCTTTAGAGGTGAGGCTGAGGTAAAGGTTATTATTCCTCCTTTAAATTTATGTACAGATAATGCGGCGATGATTGGTGCCGTTGGCAGTGTCATGTTTGAAAAAGGGATTCGCTCCACGATGGCATTAAATGCAAATCCTGGACTAGATATAACGCTCTACAATGAATAAGATTTAGGAGAAAAGAGTCATCCCAAAAATGTTTGCTATTTTGGGGATGACTCTTTTTATTATGTATATAAATGGCGTTAAAAACGAATCCGTCGTCATAATTGTGAATAAAGTCAGGTATTAACATATATATTGTGGATAACTAGCGAAAAAATTGTGGATACTGTGGAAAAGTGTGTAGAAAGCTTTTATTACAGTTTTTTTCTTGTGAATAAAAATGGGGATAAAAAAAGGACTAGAATTAATAAATGACTAGTCCTTTTTCCATGATAGAGAACCTGTTGATTTCAAAGTCATGTTTAGAAACGGTTCACGGGATCGTTTCAGACTCATGGAAGAATTTTTGTATTTCATCGTCTTGTTTACGATAACATTTAGAGCTAAGGTAGACTCTTTTTATTTCACCATCTTGTTTAGGGGAAATTCACTCAGCCAGCTCTGTCCATTCTTCTACTAATTGCTCAAGTGATACTTTCGCAGCATTACTTTCATTCGTAATGGCTAATACTTTTTCATGGTTTTGATAAATATCTGGTTCGCATAAAAGCTGCTCTTGATCAACTAGAAACGCTTCAAGCTCTTCAATTTGTTTTTCGATATCTTCTATTCTTCTTTGCCTTTGTCTTTCAAGCTTTTTTGCTTCTTTGTCAAGTAAATATGAATTTTTGTCCTTCATTTCTTGAAGTGGAGCTACTGATCTTTTTGCGCTCTCAATTGATTTTAGCTCAGCCTGCTCTTGCTTTTTTTCGACATAGTAGTCGTAGTCTCCAAGGTATTCAGTTGCTCCATCACCGCTCAGTTCCATTACTTTTGTTGTCACGCGATTAATGAAGTATCTGTCGTGGGAAACGAAAAGAATTGTGCCTGGATAATCAATTAAAGCATTCTCCAAAATCTCTTTACTATCTAAATCAAGGTGGTTTGTCGGCTCATCAAGAATTAAGAAGTTTGCTTTCTGCATCATCAGTTTTGCTAAGGCTAAACGTGCCTTTTCTCCACCGCTTAATGTTGAAACGGTCTTAAGTACATCATCGCCAGAAAAGAGAAAATTGCCTAGTACTGTGCGAATATCTTTTTCTGGCTTTAGCGGATATTCATCCCAAAGCTCGTTCAAAACCCGTTTATTAGAGGAAAGCTTCGCCTGCTCTTGATCATAGTAGCCTATTGTCACATTTGTGCCGAGCTGGAAGCTGCCCTTAATTTCAGGGAGATGGCCAATGAGTGTTTTTAATAAGGTAGATTTCCCAATGCCGTTTGGACCGACAAGAGCAATGCTTTCTCCACGCGTGATACGGAGAGTTAGTTCATTTGAGATTGCTTTACCTTCATATCCAACGGACAAGGAATGGACGTTTAACACTTCATTCCCAGATTGTTTTTCGATTTGAAAGCCAAAGGATGCTGACTTTTCGTCTCCTTGAGGACGGTCAAGTAATTCCATTCTTTCGAGTTGCTTTCTTCGACTTTGAGCTCTTTTCGTTGTGGAGGCCCGAACTAAATTTCGTTGGATAAAATCCTCTAGCTTTGCAACCTCCTGCTGCTGTTTTTCATAGATCTTCATGTCTCGCTCGAAGTTCATTGCCTTTTGTTCAAGATAGGCACTGTAGTTTCCATGGTATTTCTTTATTTGTCTTCTTGATAATTCACTAACTTGTGTAACGACTTTATCTAAAAAGTACCGATCATGGGAGACGATCAAAATGGCACCGTTATAGCCTTGTAAATATTGCTCTAGCCAAGATAATGTTTCAATATCAAGATGGTTTGTCGGCTCGTCCAATATTAAAATATCAGGCTTTGTTAATAATAGTTTCCCGAGTGCTAATCTTGTTTTCTGTCCACCACTTAATGTCGATATTTTTGTATCATAGCTGAAGGTTTGAAAGCTTAAACCGTGTAGAATCGAGCGGATATCCGATTCGTATTGGTAGCCTCCTTGCTCTTTAAATTGAAGCTGGAGACGATCATAGTCTGCGAGAATTCGTTCATATTCTTTTTTATTCGCGAGTAAATCAGGGTCTGCCATTTTCAACTCAAGTGAACGTAATTCTTTTTCTTGATTTTGCAAGTGTTTAAATACGGTCAGCATTTCATCCCAAATCGAACGTTCCGACTCTAGTCCTGTATTTTGGGCAAGATAGCCAATTTCTACTTCCTTTGGCTTAATCATCTCTCCAGTGTCATAGGAAAGCTGCCCAGCGATGATTTTCAATAGAGTAGATTTCCCTGCACCATTTCGACCGACAAGGGCAATGCGATCCCGCGTTTGCACTTCTAGCTTTATATTCGATAAAATAGTATCGGCACCAAAGTTTTTTTCGAGTTTATTAATTTGTAGTAAGATCATTTTATTCACCTCTATGCTCTAGAGATAGTGTAACCCATTAATCTATGTTGCGGCAATACGGGTGCTAGCGTACAAGCATTCAAAAAGGGATCTTAAGAGAAGAAGTATACGTTTTGTTTGCAAACCTGCAAAGGAGAATTCACTAATCGAATTAAAAGTGTTTTTATAAAAAAAATGTGAAGGATTGTACAAGGTTTAAGACAACTGAATGAAAATAGTGTATGATTTTAGAAGGGGGAGTTTTGATATGGCAGATTTTACTCATTTTAATCAAGAGGGCAGAGCAAAAATGGTTGATGTCAGTGATAAGCCTGAAACATTTCGGACGGCAATTGCTCGCTCAAGCATTACGGTAAACAAGGAAATTTATGATAAAATTACATCGAATCAAATGAAAAAGGGAGATGTGCTATCTGTTGCTCAAGTAGCTGGTGTGATGGCATGTAAGAAGACATGGGAGATTATTCCAATGTGTCATCCGATTCCACTAACAGGAGTAGATATTTCCTTCGAATGGGAGCTTGAGCAAGAAAGATGTACGCTCATCATTATGTCAACAGCGAAGACGAAAGGGAATACGGGTGTTGAAATGGAAGCGCTAACAGCCGCATCTGTTTGTGCGCTAACTGTTTATGATATGTGTAAGGCTGTTGATAAAGGAATGGTCATTGGTAAAACCTATTTAGTAGAAAAAACCGGCGGCAAGAATGGTGATTTCAAGAGAGATTTAACTACTAAATTGTAACGATACATTGGGAGAGGGGTAAAGTGAATGGCAAATGAAACAATAAAAATTCCACAAGCGACTGCGAAGAGACTTCCATTATATTATCGTTTTATCAAGAATTTACATGCATCTGGCAAGCAAAGAGTTTCCTCTGCAGAGTTAAGTGAGGCAGTTAAGGTTGATTCTGCAACGATTCGCAGAGACTTTTCTTATTTTGGCGCATTAGGGAAAAAGGGATATGGCTATAATGTCAATTATTTGCTTTCCTTTTTCCGAAAAACATTATCTCAGGATGAACTTACAAAGGTAGCGCTTATTGGGGTTGGGAATTTAGGGACTGCATTTCTAAATTATAATTTTCTTAAAAACAATAATACAAAAATTGAAGTTGCCTTTGATGTAGCACCTGATAAAGTTGGGACAAAAATAGGGAATGTTCCCATTTTCCATATGGACGATCTTGAGAAGGTTATTTCTGAACATAAAATTGAAGTAGCTATTTTAACAGTACCTGCTCAAGTAGCTCAATCGATTGTTGATCGCATTGTGCAAAGCAGTATTAATGGTATTTTGAACTTCACACCAGCGCGTCTAGCTGTTCCATCTTCTATTAGAATTCATCATATTGATCTTGCGATAGAGCTTCAATCACTAATCTATTTCTTAAAGCATTATCCGACTGAAGGCGAGTAAAAAAAGCGGAATTCTTTGCAATGTTTATACATTGCTGTAGTCATCAGTTGATGGCGAGATGAATTTATTCAGAAGTAGTCCTATATATTGTCGAAGCCAATATGGAAGAGATGTTATCTATTCAGAACTTGGTTTAGTAATTTTGCATACTCCTGTAGCAAAATAAAAAAAGAAACTGAGTTAAGCGAGCCAATTAAAAAGTGCCTAGCCTGTAAGAGGCTGGGCACTTTTTAGGAGCTACACTAGATGAGTGGCTAGCTTAGCTTATTTTTTTTGTTCGTGCTGTTTTGTTTTAAAATGAAAGGTGATCAAACGTAGACCGGATCCTATATCAAAAGTAGCTAAAAGAATGAGGAAGTAAGTGAAAATCCCCCATTCCTGCTCTCTTTGGATCGTTTGAATGGCGATCATTGTAAAGAGACAGCCAAGAATAATATAAAAAATGCCAGAGTACAGTGGTGTTTTTCTCATAAAAATCCTCCAATAAAGCTTTGAATTTGTTCCATTTTTTTCAGCCAATTTTCTATGTTTTCTTGATTAAACTGGATAATGACAACGATTGTATTCATAGCGGTATGAGCAAATATTGGTACGATAATTCGCTTTGTTTTTACATACAAAAAGGCGAACGTAAAGCCCATTGCGGTGTATAAAAGAATATGGACAAAATCAGTATGGGCAACCGCGAAAATAACTGAACTAATAAGCCCTGATAGGAAGAAGTTAAGTCGTTTATAGAGTGAGCCGAAAATAATTTTTCGGAAAACAATTTCCTCAAGAATGGGACCAATGATTGAGCTAATTAGAATGACAATTGGTGAAGCCTGTATGAGCATCATAATATCTCGAGTGTTTTCAGAGCCCATTTCAATCCCAAGCATAGTTTCAATATTGGCTGCGATAATTTGTGCGGTCATCGCGAGAAATACACCACCGATTGCCCAAGCTACTGAAGCTCGTCCAGAAGTGGCATTTCTCATTAAATCTTTGTTTGTCATTTCTTTTCGCAGCAATATTAGCGTAATGATTAATGTAATGGTGAAGCTAAAGACAATCCAAGTCGTGACGGCAAAAAGCTTCATATCTTCGGGATTTTTATCGAAAAGCGTGCCCCCATACGTAATAAGTGGAACGCCAAGCAGACTTGATAATTGCATGACGATATAGGCAATTAGAATAATCCAGTATTCTTTTTTCAAAATGTGTATCTCCTTGCAAAATGGAATAGTGATTAATATGTACTAGTCTTTATTTTACTCATAAAAGTGAATTTGTTTCAATTGTGAGCCCTTAAAAAAGATGATGAGAAATTTTTTATAAAAAAATGAGCTTCACCCTTGCAAATAATTGTGAGATTCATTAATATAATAATTGTGTTAGCACTCAAGAGTAGAGAGTGCTAATAATAAAAAATCTACATATTTATTGAGGAGGTTGTTTCACTTGTTAAAGCCACTAGGTGATCGAATTATTATCGAGCTTGTTGAAACTGAAGAAAAAACTGCAAGCGGTATTGTATTGCCGGATTCTGCTAAAGAGAAGCCTCAAGAAGGTAAAGTCGTTGCTGTTGGAACTGGCCGTGTTCTTGAGAATGGTGAGCGTGTAGCCCTTGAAGTTGCTGAAGGCGACCGTATTATCTTCTCAAAATATGCTGGTACTGAAGTGAAGTACGAAGGCAAAGAATATTTAATTGTACGTGAAAACGACATTCTTGCTGTTATCGGCTAATCGCCGTACAGTGTTAAATTTTACTAGTTATTCTTAATGTTCAACAGACGCACCACGCTTTAATAAGTGGTGCTGTGAACAAGATATTTGATTCAGCTGGGGTTATACTCCGGTTGAATAAAGTTAAAGCCTCTGGCGGACGTTGCAGATTTTTCAAAGGAAATGTATCAATCAGGTTTGAAAAAATTCCAGCGCGAATACGCTAAGGTGATTTGTGCTAAATATTTCGAGGAGGTTTTTATTAATGGCAAAAGAGATTAAATTCAGTGAAGATGCTCGTCGCTCAATGCTTCGCGGTGTAGATGCTCTTGCAAATGCAGTAAAAGTTACTCTTGGACCTAAAGGACGCAACGTGGTTCTTGAGAAAAAATTCGGTTCTCCATTAATTACAAATGATGGTGTTACAATTGCGAAAGAAATCGAATTAGAAGATGCTTTCGAAAACATGGGGGCAAAGCTTGTTGCAGAAGTGGCGAGCAAAACAAACGATGTTGCTGGTGACGGTACAACAACAGCAACAGTACTTGCTCAAGCAATGATCGTTGAAGGACTGAAAAACGTAACAGCTGGTGCAAACCCAATGGGTATCCGTAAAGGAATCGAAAAAGCAGTTGCAGTAGCAGTTGAAGAATTACAAGCAATTTCAAAGCCAATCGAAGGCAAAGAATCAATCGCACAAGTTGCAGCTATTTCTTCTGATGACCAAGAAGTTGGTTCTTTAATCGCTGAAGCAATGGAGCGCGTTGGCAATGATGGTGTTATCACAATTGAAGAATCTAAAGGCTTCACAACTGAGCTTGATGTTGTAGAAGGTATGCAATTCGATCGTGGTTATGTTTCTGCGTACATGGTTACAGATACAGATAAAATGGAAGCTGTTCTAGAAAATCCATATATCTTAATTACAGATAAGAAAATTGCTAGCATCCAAGAAATCTTACCTGTCCTTGAGCAAGTTGTTCAACAAGGTAAGCCGTTATTACTTGTTGCTGAAGATATTGAAGGTGAAGCACTATCAACTTTAGTTGTAAACAAGCTTCGTGGAACTTTCAATGCAGTAGCTGTTAAAGCTCCTGGATTCGGTGACCGTCGTAAAGCAATGCTTGAAGACATCGCTATCCTTACAGGTGGAGAAGTCATTACAGAAGAATTAGGCCGCGAGCTTAAGTCTGCGACAATTGACTCTTTAGGCCGTGCTTCTAAAGTTGTTGTCTCAAAAGAAAATACAACGATTGTTGAAGGTGCAGGAGAAGCAGCACAAATCGCTTCTCGTGTGAACCAAATCCGTGTTCAATTAGAAGAAACAACTTCTGAATTCGACAAGGAAAAATTACAAGAGCGCCTAGCTAAGTTAGCTGGAGGTGTAGCTGTTGTGAAAGTGGGAGCTGCTACTGAAACAGAATTGAAAGAACGCAAGCTTCGCATCGAAGACGCATTGAACGCAACTCGTGCTGCTGTTGAAGAAGGAATTGTCTCTGGTGGAGGCGTTGCCCTTCTAAACGTATACAATAAAGTAGCTGCACTAGAAGCTGAAGGCGACATGGCAACAGGTATCAACATCGTTCTACGTGCGATGGAAGAGCCAATGCGCCAAATCGCTCACAATGCTGGCCTAGAAGGCTCAGTAGTTGTCGATCGCTTAAAGCGTGAAGAATTAGGCATCGGCTTCAATGCTGCTACTGGCGAATGGGTAAACATGATCGACGCTGGTATCGTTGACCCAACAAAAGTAACTCGTTCAGCCCTTCAAAACGCAGCATCTGTAGCAGCTATGTTCTTAACAACTGAAGCTGTTATCGCTGACAAACCAGAAGAAAATGCACCTATGATGCCTGATATGGGCGGTATGGGTGGAATGGGCGGAATGATGTAATAACGCCCTCAAACCCTTGATATGATTGGGTTTGTGAGTAAGATGAGAGTGGTTTGCTAACATTGAGGATATTAATCGAGGCTTCTCATAAGTTCACTGAACTTTTTGGGGGCTTCTTTTTTCATTTCTTTCGTTACGTGGAGATAGACGTTTTTGGTAATTTGATCATCTGAATGACCAAGTCTATCCATAATTTGTTCAAGTGCTACACCAGCCTCTGAAAGAAGTGATGTATATAAATTTGCCAGTGTTAGCAGTCTTGCCATTCTCAGTTGTACCAGTTTGATAACAATCGGATAACCCGGCTGTCGTTCAGTTTTTGCAAAGATGAAGTCCTGATTATTGTAATCATCACCAAATTGTTGAATGATTTTCTCTTGCTTCTCTCTGTGAATTTTTAAAGCTTGAATCACATCTTCATCCACAACAACTTTTCGTCGGAATTTTTTCGTTTTAGGTGTTACTAATAGAAATTTTACCGTATTATTGTTGGGATTATAATACGTTTTTGTAATACTGATTGTCTGTTTCACAAAATCAATATCTTTCCACTTGAGTGCTACGAGTTCTCCAACCCTAACGGTTAAGAACTTGACTTGGAACCTCCGTGGGTATGATCTGTCTTGAAAGGCTGAAGCAGGGTGTTTCAACAGGCAAACCAGCCTATCATACCCACCACTCCAAGTAAAGTCCTATGTTTGTTAACGATGATAACTATAATTACATTACTATAGATAATGTTTCTACAAAGATAGAAAAATGCCATTTTTGCTATCTTTACTTACGTTGAATGCGGTAGAAAATCATACTACATATAAGGGCCATTTTGTTTAATAAGAAAAATATGAAAAAGAAGTTCATATTGAGATATAACAATAGACATTATATAATAATCAATTGGATTGATTGAATGATAATACTGATGAAAAGGCAGGAATACGATTCCTTAACTGATGAAGCCCTGTATAGTGCCTGCCTGTTTTAAACCGTTGATTTTGGATTATAAAAAGTAGAATAGCTCAAACGTTTTTATAAAGGGCTACCTCCAACATTTTGACACGAACCCGCATTAATACAATAATTGGAAAATGAAAACTGATTTCACTTATGATAAGAGAAATCAGTTTTTTTTTTTATTTTTGCTCAAGTATTGACATTTAGATAAAATTAATAAATAATACAGTTAATAAATTAGTTAGTAAATTAAATATTAAAGGGGGGATTGTCGTGAAAGTATTTATTACAGGAATTACAAAGTATATAACGTTTTACCAAATTAAACCTAAGTAAAACCATAGTCTGTTATCTGACTATGGTTTTACTTCATCACTATTTTGGTAAGTGCTAAGGAATTTTATAGATTTATTTAAAATCCGTATGAGATGTTGCACATCATCAGCACCTAGCTGTTCGCTCAAATGATGAAAACGTTTAAACAGCTCTTTCTCTCTCGCTTCAACAAAATCGTGTCCGTCTTTGGTGGCTGATACAAGAATAGATCGTCGATCACTGGGACACATAGTGCGAGTAATATACCCACTTTTTTCAAGTGATTGAATGACGTGTGTCACAGCTGCTGAAGTGATTTTCATCTGTTTACTTAAATCAGAAACTTTGATGCCAGTTGAGCCGGGTGGACATAGATAAGTCAGGTAAACAAGCAAGTTTAATTCGCT
>JAEWDX010000180.1 GCA_023389895.1 Bacillota bacterium | reverse complement strand
AGCCGCAGGTCTAGTGGCGATAGCGAGAAGGTCACACCCGTTCCCATCCCGAACACGGAAGTTAAGCTTCTCAGCGCCGATGGTAGTTGGGGGTCTCCCCCTGTGAGAGTAGGACGTCGCTAGGCTTTTTCATTCTTAAAATAGGAATAAACTATTCCGCAGTAGATTTCGGAAGTTTGCAGTCCGAAGCGTTACTTCTAAGAATAGCAAGCTGTAGAAATCTGCATCAAAGCCCGTAGTGGTTTGGCGCACAATTGATACCGCTATTTAACTTTAGCAAATTATAATGACTATTCCGCAGTAGCTCAGTGGTAGAGCATTCGGCTGTTAACCGAACGGTCGTAGGTTCGAATCCTACCTGCGGAGCCATTTTTTAGTTTTATCAATTATGAGCGGGTAGTATTATGCTTCCATAGCTCAGCAGGTAGAGCACTTCCATGGTAAGGAAGAGGTCAGCGGTTCGAGCCCGCTTGGAAGCTTGCCGTGAGATACTTAAATACGTTGATACTACAAGGTTTCCTAACATAGAGAGGAAACCTTTTTTGTGTCCAAGCCTTTCTTGAATTGACTCCGCGAATTGTTTCCACACCCCGAATAGAAAAAATCCAATATCACAGTAGTAGAATACGATCCAAATTGGAAAAACGAGTATCTAAAAGAAGAACAAGCAATTAAGGAAATTTTTCAAGATGAACTAGTGAACAGTTTTCATATTGGGAGTACTTCTGTTCCGAATTTAAAAGCAAAACCTATCATTGATATTTTGCTTGTAGTCAACGGTATCAGTGAATTAGATACTTACTCTGAACAATTTGAAAGTCTTGGTTATGAGGTCATGGTCGAGTTTGGAATTAAAGGAAGAAGGTACTTCTGCAAAGGTGGAAAGAAGGGTGTATCTGTATTGGGTCTTTTTTGCGCATAATTTTGGCTTTAGTTCAATCAACAAGCCAATCTAAGATCCTTTGATAGCTTTAATGCTCGTCGTGTCATTCGATTGCATTTAGATACGACTAAATGAAAGAGTTTTTTATGATACGGTAGTCCATATGACTTGCCTTTTTTGAGAGAGTTGAATGGTCAATTTGTGGCAACCCGTATTGAACGCCAACATCTGCACAGTGTCGATAACTCTTAAACTCATTCACGGATGCGCAAACTAAGTAATTGATAAGTGTAAGAACATCGAGTTTACGAGCAGTATCATTATAACCGAAGGCTGCTTGAATATCTGCGAGTTCTTCTTCTGAAATAATTTTTTGAAGCAAATTCGGAAATATGGTATTCTTTTTCATACGGACACCTTTTTCTTGAGTTTGTTTTCAGCAAATTACATTCTACAAGAAAGGTTATAAATTGACAGATAATTTATTAGAATTATTAGGGGTGATGTAAGATGAGTAGACCTGAAATGTATGTAAGTTTAGTCGTGGGACCGAATTGTGATATGGAATCGTATGCTATAAGATCAGCACTGGAGTATTTTGGCGCAAGGGTTAATATACATTGGATAGGTAGACCCAATGATCTTATTGATGTTCTATCTGGTGAAGAACTTGATAATAAAGTTGACTATTTAATTTTAAATTTTCATGGAGATGAAGGTAGATTTTGTATGCCTGAACTTGGTGAGGATGTTTATGAAGGTAATGAGCCAAGAGGGGAATTTTTTGGAGATCAAGAGATTAAACAATATACGAATTTAAAAGATATAAAAGTTATAGGATCTGGTTGTACATTAGGCATGGAACAGCTAGCGAACGCTTTTCTTGAATGTGGTTGTCACTCTTATATAGGTCCTGATGATTACATAGATGGTAATGCTAATTTGATGTTCGTTATAACGTTTATGTATGAAATTATAAATAATCATAAAAGCCAAGAGGAAGCTTTTGAAATTGCTAGATCAATTGATAAAGAAACTTCAATGTACAAATTGTATAAGTCAACGTGAGGGAAGAAGTAAGCTAAAGGAAACAGGAGATTGTTATGATTTTGTTTTCTTTTTTAGGGGCATTTCTTAACATAGAAATATTGGAATAAGTCCAAAAATCGACGAATTCCGAGGATTGACTCTAGTTTAAACTAACGAAGAGTAAGGAATTAGCACTCCCCACAAAATAAGCAATGCCCCTATAATTATAGTCATCACATCCACCTTCCTTTTCACTACATTTTACCATAAAAGCTAATCGCCTCCATAACTTACCTCTTACTAGCACAATAGGTTAAGCCTGATTCAATAGTTGTTATTTTTAAAATTTATCGTAAATCATTCCGCGCAATTTTAATAATTTATCCTTCAGTCGTTTATTTTCTTCTTCAAGTTTTTTAATTCAATTATTTTTAGCTGCGATAAGCAATCTTTATTGGTATCCGTCATATTACGTTTTATGGCTTGCGGTGTATTTAACCCTTCTTGGTTGTTATAGAGAAATGTCTTATTGACGGTTTTAAGAAATCTAGTTTTTCCTCAATTGTTGAAGACTTCAGGAATGTATTTGATATTATTTTCCAATCGTTTCCAAGAACACGTTTAGAACAATTAGATAACTTCTCCTCGACGGTATTTTGTCATGAAACTTCTTATTATGAAATATAAGATAATCTTCGATATCTTAATGAATTTTCCTCGCATCAATCTCAAAATCCTCAAGCCATAAAGTAAGTGCTTCGCCAATAAGTATAGAGCTTTCCCATAGGAGCTGTATTAAAAATAGATCCCGCATATTTACACAGGCATTCATAATTAATGCAATCTGATCTTTTGAGAGTGTTTTCGGCTGCTGTTTAGGCACCTTTAATTTAAGAATATAAGAGGTAAAGGATTTATTTTTGTTTATATGGTGCAGAAAACTTTTAAACCCCTTGCGGGACCCAGATACCTGTTTCTTTAAACGTTCTGTCAACTGAATACAATAATCTTCATGTCTCAATCTCTTAAATTTAGATAATCAACCTCCTTTCTTTATTTACTATAAATACTATAAAAATTAGTGTGGTTAAATAGTCTTTAAAGAAACAAAAAAACGGATGACTTTACATTGAATACTGCAAAGTCATCCGTTATGGATGGTTAAGATAATTCAGAAATGTTGGCTGCACCTCTCAGTAGGAATCTACTGAAAAAGCCTTATTAGCCCCAAATTTGAAAGATAGATTGAGGTTAATATGAAACAAATACTTTAACTCTCATCTTGATACATAGTTAAAATTTCTTCAGCTTGTTTACGTAATCCATCTATTAATTCTTTTGGTTCTAAAATTCGTGCATGACTTCCAAGTCTAAGAAATAGCGATGTTATAAAACCAAGCTCATCTTTATCAATAATTGTATCTATGTATCCAGTTCCATCTTTTAGTGTGACTACAAAACCATCAAAATAAGGAACACTTTTACATTGACGTACGCCTTCCATTGTTAAGTGTACATGCAATCGAATTGGTCTTTTTACTTCATGAGAGTCTAACCATTCTACTAAATTCATGAACTCATCTTCATTTTTTTCGGTTGATAGGATTGAAAGAATGCGATCTACACGATACAGTAATATTTTTTTCTTATCATAATCGTATGCAGGCAAATACCATAATCCATCATGAGCATATACACCGATAGGACGAATGTGTTTTTTTTTCATACCTGATTTAGATTCATATTGAATGTGTAAATTCCTATTCTCAATAGAGTGCTCTAAAACATCTTTTAAAAATGGTGCATCAATCGTTCTTTTAGGGTTCCAAAAAGCAATATAGGAACGAATTTTATCCACTTTTATTTTCGCTTCACTCTGAAGTGAACTGTATAATTTATGTGCAACCGAGGTAATTTCAGTATCAAAAGGCAAGCTGTGATAAAAATTTAGAGATTGAAAAGCAAAGAAGATTGAAACAGCTTCTTCTTCCGTAAATAAAATAGGGGGAAGAAGTCTACTTGTTAATACTGTATATCCCCCATTCCGTCCTTGTTCAGCGTAGATTGGCAATCCCATATCACATAAATCTAATATGTATCTATGTACAGTACGAATGGATATATGGAATTCATCTGCTATTTCTTGTGCTGTAAACTTTCTTTTAGTCGTAACAAACATAAGAATATCTAATAAACGCTTAGCTTTTGACATTTTCTCACCTTTTTTTATTTAATCATGCCATTTCTTGTCATGTTTTACAGTTAGTATAGTTTATACCTTATGATTTTATCAATAAGGGAAATTCTATTAGATAAAGGAGACTAAAGTATGTCACGTGAAGTTGTTTTATACATTGCCGCGAGCTTAGATGGATTTATTGCTAAAGAAGATGATGACTTACAATGGTTAGATGATACAGAAGGGGAAGGTGACGCTGGATATACAGAAATGTATCAATCTATTGATACAGTGATTATGGGGAAAAAGACGTATGATTATGTAATAAAACACACAGAAACATTTCCGTATCCTGATAAAAAATGCTACGTTTTTACCACTTCTGAAAAAGGTTCAAATGAATATGTGGATTTTGTGAATGAAGATGTAGTAGAGTTTACCAAAAAGTTAAAAGAACAAGAAGGCTCTAAAATATGGATGGTTGGTGGAGCAGGTATACTTGATGCTTTTATAAAAGAAAATTTAATTGACGAGTATATTATTTCTGTCACACCTCATATATTAGGTTCTGGTATTCCTTTATTTAAAGAAAAGAATCCACAAATAGATTTAATTTTAATTGATACAAAACGGTTTGGACAGTTTGTACAACTACATTATAAGGTGAAACAAGGTAAAAGATAAACGATTTCATGTTTAAATGAAAGAATGTTAAAATGAATTTAATAATATCAGAAAGGGATGATGGGTGGACGATGAACAACTAATCTTATTTTTTAATTTCGAAATTGGATATTTCAAATTTTAACAAAATAGGATTAGTCTGCCCATTTTTCAATAAAAAGATGCTATTAATTAAAATAGCTTATTTGCGCATTAATAACTTGATAATGTGACGACTAATCCTGCCAAAATTATTTGGAGGATTTTTTATTCTCCTAAAAAAGGAGGGAGTAATCTGAAGGAGCTTTTAAAATTGTATGATGTTAAATGAAATTAAGAATTTCAAAATAAAGGAGAAATTGAAATGTTAGGTCCTAATCCAAGAGAAACTTATCCGATTAAAGGAAATAAAAACGTACAATTTATTAACAATACATTGACAAGAGCAAATATTAGTGTTGGGGATTACACTTATTACGATGCTGAAAATGGAGAATGCTTTGAAGAACAAGTTTTGTATCATTATGAAGTGATTGGAGATCAATTAAAAATTGGAAAATTTTGTTCGATAGCTCCTGGAGTAACTTTTATAATGAATGGAGCCAATCATAGGATGGATGGTTCTACTTATCCTTTTAATATTTTTGGAAACGGGTGGGAAAAGCATACTCCTTCACTAGATATGCTTCCAATTAAAGGGGATACAATTGTTGGAAATGATGTATGGATTGGCAAAGATGTAATGATAATGCCTGGAGTAATGATTGAGGACGGGGCAATCATTGCGGCGAAATCTGTTGTAGTAAAAGATGTTGAGCCTTTTACCATCGTTGGAGGAAATCCGGCTAAAGTAATAAAAAAACGCTTTTCAAAAGAGACAATTGAAGAGTTACTAAAGATACAATGGTGGAACTTTGAACACGAGGTAATATCCAATAATATTGATGCTATTCTTAGTTATGATCTTGAAGTATTAAAGAAGATATCTAAAGAAAAAAACAGCTAAAAGAACCTGAGAACACGATTATTCAACTTACTTCATTGGTGATTTCTACTTTGATTATTGTGAAAAAATGGCGGGCTTACAAATTATTGTCGCGATTCTTCTGCTTGGTTCAACGTTTATGAGTGAAATGCACAAAACAAATACGATCTCATGTAAATAAATAAAAAGGAGCTTCCTAAACGCTTTTAAGGCTTTGGAAGCTCCTTTATTTATTTTTCAACCATAGTTATTGAACAAAAGAGCACTGACCGATCAAGTTGGTGAAATATGGAGTTTTTTAATTAATTTTTATTCCAAACCAACAACAATTTAAAAAAATGACTATAGTGTCATTTTTGTTTTAGGAGGTGGTTACGATGCCAAAGATAAGCCTTGAGTATGTAATAAGAAAGAAAAATACCATTTTAGAAGCAGCTTTATCAGTGTGTAAAGTTAAACCACTCTATGAAATTACGATGAGAGATATCATTAGAGCGTCAGGAATAAGTCAAGGTGGGATTTATCGTTATTATTCGGATTTGGACGAAATACTTGTTGTTGTCATTAATCAAGCCAATGCTAATGCAGATTATATGCAAGTTGTCGATGCGATCATTGAAAATAGCAATTCTCCTAAAGAATCGATAAAAAAACTGTTTACTTTTCTCGGTGAGTACATTAAAGAAAATTTATCAACGGTTGGCAAATGAAAATTTTATCGAACATTACTGAAAATGAAAGTGGACAATATTTGGTCGAACGGTTATTTAGTACAATTCATGAAGGAATTTCTTTAGGGATCTTTCAGCCTGAAGTATCACCAGAGGATTTATTTACTTTTATTATGACTTCTATTGATGGCATTGTAAGAGATATTATTTTACAAAAATGCTACGGTATGTTCCCAAATGAACAAGTGCAATTTGACGAAATCCGTCTGATGGATACTTTATGTAAGTCTGTATTATTAATGTTAGGCTCAAAATAAGGAGAGGTTCCAATTGGGGAAAGAGATAAGAAGGTTTCTATATTGGATAACAAATTGTGACTAAAAATCCTGACGGTATGGTGATAATAACCATCCCGTCTATTCCCATTTTATTCATGTATTTGGTTACGTCACAGTGTTCATTTTTTCTATAAAAAAACTTTTCCAAAAAATTTTTTTTAAAATGTGTTGACATTATTTTTTATATGAAGTAATATATCACTTGTGACTAACAGAGGGACTAACCAAAATAACCAGAATTTGGTTATAAAATCTTCTTGATTATTGTAGTTAATAAAATTCAAAAAAGAATGGCCCCTTGGTCAAGCGGTTAAGACACCGCCCTTTCACGGCGGTAACACGGGTTCGAATCCCGTAGGGGTCACCATTGATTATTGTAAAGTTTTAGTTCCTAGCATTATTATGGAGGATTAGCTCAGCTGGGAGAGCATCTGCCTTACAAGCAGAGGGTCGGCGGTTCGAGCCCGTCATCCTCCATCCTTTAAAATGCCGGCCTAGCTCAATGGGTAGAGGGTTTTAAAAGATTACACCTACGAAGTTAAGCACCCTAGAATGGTAAGCTTTTAAAATCTGCGACTAAATCACACAGTGATTTGGAGCAAATTTGCGAATACCAATAGGCGATAAAAATT
>JAEWDX010000174.1 GCA_023389895.1 Bacillota bacterium | reverse complement strand
TGTTTTAGCAGAGCGTTAAAAAGAAGAATATTCTTATTTAAAAAAATTAGTTGCCAAGTCTAATAAGTTTATTGTATAATTATCTCGAATTCGAGATAATGGAAAAGGAATGATCCTGATGGACGAGAAAAACATAGATAATACTGAGGAAGAATTATCCCTGAAGTTATTTATCGTTTTGACGAAAGCCTTAAATTCAATAAAGAAACGTGTGGAAGAAGATATAAAGTGCTTAGGACTAAACCCGACTGAATTTGCTGTTCTAGAGTTAATTTACAGCAAGGGTGATCAGCCGATACAAAAAATCGGTGAGAAGGTATTGATTGCAAGTAGCAGTATTACGTATGTGGTCGATAAGTTAGAAAAGAAAAAATTAATCAAGCGGAGAGCCTGTCCGAAGGATCGACGTATTACTTATGCTGTCATTACGAATGCTGGAACTGAATTATTGGATACGGTTTTTCCTAAGCATAAATTAGCCATTAAAGATATATGTGCAGGTTTAACGACAGATGAAAAAAAGGTTATGATTGACCAATTAAAAAAGTTAGGATATTACGCACAGAATTTATGAGGTAAAATTTTTTTGAGTAATTACCTCGAATTAGTAATATCTTAATTTAGAATAAATAGCAGAGAAATATTTAATGAATGGGGATATAGAAGCTATGGCAGATTTTATTGAAATAGTAAAAGAAAGACGATCAGCAGCTAATTTTTTACCTAATCATCCTATTACGGAGCAGGAACTAACTGAAATTTTTGAGCTGGTAAAGCTGGCACCGTCTGCATTTAATTTACAACATACAAATTATATTGCAGTAACAGATGAGGAAACGAAAGAAAGGTTACATGAAGCAGCATATGGACAATATAAAGTGAAGAGTTCTTCAGCTGTCATCCTCGTTTTAGGAGATAAAAAAGCATTTCAAAAGGCTCCTAAAATTTATAAAAGTTTAAAATTATTAGGTATTGTAAATGAACAAGAATATGATTTTATGGTGAATGATACCATTTCATTTTACGTATCAAGAGGAGCTGAATTTCAAAAAGAAGAAGCGATAAGAAATGCTTCACTGTCAGCGATGCTGTTTATGTTAGCTGCTAAAGAAAAGGGTTGGGATACTTGTCCAATGATTGGATTTGATTCTGATGCTGTAAAGGAAATCTCGAAGACTAGTGAAACACAAGAGGTTGTAATGATGATCACACTTGGAAAAGAAAAAGTTGAGAGCAGAAAACCACGTGGTTATCGCAAACCTGTTGGTGAAATTGTAAAGTTTATTTAATGATTGAAGTTTCACTTTATTATAAAATTGGAGGAGAAAGAAATGACTAAAAAGACAATGGGAATTCATCACATTACTGCGATTGTAGGTCATCCACAGGAAAATCTAGACTTTTATGCAGGAATTCTTGGTTTGCGTTTAGTGAAACAAACGGTAAATTTTGATGATCCAAATACTTACCATCTATATTTTGGCAATAAAGGTGGTAAACCAGGTACGATTATCACATTCTTCCCGTGGGTAGGAGCTCGTCAAGGATTGATTGGTGACGGTCAAGTTGGCGTTACTAGTTATGTAATTCCTAGAGGAGCGATGAAATTCTGGGAACAAAGATTAGAGAAGTTCAATATTTCCTTTACTAAAACGAATCGCTTTGAAGAGCAGTACTTGCAATTTGATGACCCACACGGATTACATTTGGAAATTGTTGAACGAGAAGAAGGAGAAATCAATCCTTGGACTTTTGGCGATGTTCACCCAGAAGTAGCGATTAAAGGTTTTGGTGGTGCAACTTTATTTTCTGCTCAGCCGAAAAAAACAGCAAACTTGTTAGAAAATATAATGGGACTTGAACTTGTTGGTCAAGAGGGAGAATTTATTCGCTTCCGTTCTACAGCTGATATTGGAAATATCATCGATTTAAAAGCAACTGCAACTGGAAGAGGCCGCATGGGTGTCGGAACCGTGCATCATATCGCATGGAGAGCAAGCGATGATCAAGATCAATTGGAATGGCAGAAATATGTTGCTGAGAATGGGTATGGTGTAACCCCTGTTCGAGATCGAAATTACTTTAATGCGATTTACTTTAGGGAGTTTGGAGAAATTCTATTTGAAATTGCCACTGATCCTCCAGGATTTGCACATGATGAATCCCTAGCGACAATGGGAGAAAAGTTAATGTTGCCTGCTCAATATGAACAATATAGAGAGCAGCTGGAACGTAGTTTAATTCCGCTTACCGTTCGAAAATTAGATTAATCGTCGAAAGGAATGATTTCAATGTTTTCTATTGATCCTCTTACTAATACGGAAAGGGAGAATTATAAGCTTCTCGTTGGAAGCATTATTCCAAGACCAATTGCATTCGTGACGACCTTATCTGACGATGGCGTTCTAAACGGTGCTCCTTTTAGTTACTTTAATATTGTATCTTCTAATCCCCCGATGCTTTCTTTATCCATTCAGCGTTCAGGGGGGAAACAGAAGGATACAGCAAGAAATATACTTAGTAAGAGAGAATTTGTCATTCATATTGTGGATGAACAAAACGTAGAGAAAATTAATCAAACTGCTGCCAATCTTCCACCTCATGAAAGTGAGGTGGAATTGGCAGGATTAACACAAGTCGAGAGCACAAAAATCACAGTCCTAGGTATTCAAGAAGCAAAAATCCGCATGGAATGCGTACTAGAGCATTCTTTGGAATTAGGAGATAAGGATGAGCCCGGTTGTGATTTAATCATCGGCAAAGTGATTCAATTTCATATTGAGAATGCTCTCTATGAAAATGGACGAATTGATGCAAAAGGATTGGCAGCTGTAAGTCGGTTAGCTGGTGCTAATTATGCGAAAATAGGGGAAGTTTTCGAAATAATACGACCAAAATAAAACCCATTTACTTTTTTTGAAGAGAAGGGGAGCAAAAGATGCTAAAAACATTTAAGGTTTAAATCGGAAGCGCAGCTTGGAAATACGATTGATATTAAACTTTCCGCTTCTGAGCGAGGTCTAATAGGAGCAGGAACCGTTCATCATATTGCTTGGCGGGCAAAGGATGAAGCTGAGCTTATTAAATGGCGATTGACTCACCAGGTTTTGCTGTTGACGAATCAACTACTGAGCTTGGGAAACGCTTGATGCTACCGTCATGGTTAGAGTCTACAAGAGCAGAATTAGAAGAATCCTTGCCTTTTGTGGAGGTACATGTTTTGGAGGAGAGGCTATAATGAACCATATATTCAATAGAGGAAAAGATTCACAGAAACCAACACTTTTATTGCTTCACGGTACTGGTGGTAATGAATTAGATTTATTGCCTCTTGCAGGAATAATAGATGAGGACGCTTCTGTATTAAGTGTGCGAGGAAATATTTTAGAAAACGGAATGCCCCGCTTCTTTAAAAGATTGGCCGAAGGAGTATTCGATGAAGAAGATCTTATTTTTCAGACGAAGGAATTAAATGAATTTCTTGATGAAACTTCCGTGAAGTATGAGTTTGATCGCGATAATATCCTTGCCATTGGTTATTCAAATGGAGCAAATATTGCTGCGAGCTTATTATTTCACTATCAGAATTCCTTAAAAGCTGCCATCCTTCATCATCCAATGGTTCCTAGAAGAGGAATAGAGCTTCCTAATTTATCTGGAAAATCCATCTTCATTGCAGCTGGAACGAATGATCCGATTTGTCCGCCATCCGAGTCAATGGAGCTTCAACAGTTATTGGAAAAGGCGGATGCCGAAGTTGAACTTCATTGGGAAAATAAAGGCCACCAATTGACTCCTATGGAAGTTGAAGCAGCTAGTAAATGGTATGAAATGAAAATATAAGACATATATATAACTCAGAAGAAGACAACTCTCCAAGATACGGAAACGTACAAAAATATTCCCGCTGTCAAGAATAGTCATGTATTCGAGGCAGAAGTGATATTGAACTAAATATCCCTTAACTTTAATAACCTCCTACTAATGTTTATCTGATAGGAGGTTTCGTATTTTTGAGGATATTTTAACAAAATGAACAAGATAAGTTTTCAATTTTATATTAAAGGAGAAATCATGATGGGAGAAATAGATAAGCGCAATAAATTAAGTGAAGAACCATTCAGTTATAAAATGACAAAAAAAGGCACAGTCATTATTTATTTCGACAATAAACAAATAAAAATCGTAAAGGATAAAACGCGGCAATGAGAAGCTCAGTCGGAATAAGGGAAAGAAGTAGCAAAAGGTCGAGGGGATTAAGTCCGCTACTCTAACTTTTTTCAAAATCCCACGTAGTTTTAAAGAATATTAATACTCCCTCATTTTTCGGAATATAATGTATGGATTCCATTCGATATGACAGCGAGGTGAGGAGGACATCATTGAAAAATGGGAATGGAGATGAATGAGCCTCGGGAAGTAACTCTAGGGACAATAAAATATGTGTATAAACGAGACAATGAGAAAGAGCGTCTAATTGATTGTTCAAATAATCTCGTAAAAGTTAATCTTATATTTAATAGGGATCCTGCAAAAAACAAACGAGCAAAAGATGGATTAAAAGCTTTTTTTTCGGAACTATACTCTTAGTGTGGTTCTTTTTTTATTATGATAGTTTAATAGTAATTCGGGAAAAAGGTGGTTACGTGAAAAGAGTTTGGTGTCTTTATCGTGTATCATCAAAAAAACAAGTAAATACAGATGACGATATTCCAATGCAAAGAAATGCTTGTCGTGAATTTGTGAAAAGAAAAGAGAATTGGCAAATAACGAATGAATTATATGAAAGAGGCATATCTGGTTGGTCAAAGAAAGCTGATGAAAGAGATGAAATGAACGTTATTAGAGAAGGAGCACTTAAGAAGGAATTTGATCTATTATTAGTCTTTATGTATGACCGATTGGGTAGACGAGAAGATGAAACTCCTTTTATCGTGCAATTTTTGATCGAGCAAGGGATAGAGGTTTGGTCAGTTAATGAGGGCCAAGCTAAAATAGAAGACCATTCCGACATTTTAATCAATTTCATTCGCTTTTGGCAATCAGCAGGAGAAAGTAAAAAAACCTCAATTAGGGTTAGAGAAGCTAAAAAGCAGTTAAGCGAACAAGGATATTTTCAAGGAGGGGAAGCTC
>JAEWDX010000155.1 GCA_023389895.1 Bacillota bacterium | reverse complement strand
GTTCGAGGATCTCTGTGATCGGAGAATTATCGATAAATGAATGGAATCATATTCGTAAACCACAAATTTTTTTACAAGATTTAGCGATCAATTCATGGCAGCTTTTTGATATTCGTGGCGTCAAGCGTCTTGATTCAATCGCTAATATGATTTCGCAGGATTCATCAAAATGGATTTTCTTTTATGAGGAAAACGCCAATCAATTTAAAGATTATTTGAATGGGGAGCTAGTTTTAATTGATTCACTTGAAAAGGCTGCCTCCATTAATCTTGACATGGCCAATGTTATTTTGGCAGACCTCCCCCCTTCAAAAGAAATGCTTGCATGTTTGTTTTCGAATGGGAAACCAGCAAGAATTTATACGCATTTTTATCAAAAAGAGAGCACCTATTTTAGCACTCTCCCAACGAGAGAGCATTTCAAATGGTTGTATGCATTGATCGTGAAACGAGGACCATTTGAGCTGGATAAACAACGTGATAAGATTGTTAAATATAAGGGCTGGAGTATTGATACAATTAACTTTATGACAAGGGTGTTTTTTGAACTGGATTTTGTTAAAATGAATAATGGATTTATTTCTGTTAATAATGATTCGAAAAAACGTGATTTAACAGAATCACAGACATACATAGAAAGGAATGCGCAATCAACACTGGAAAGTGATTTGCTTTATTCATCCTATCAGGAGTTAAAGTTCTTGTTCGATGAAATGATTCAAGGTTCTTGGAAAATTGAGGAGGCAGTAAAATAATGGATTTAAAACAATATATTACGATTGTCGAAGACTGGCCAAGGCCCGGAATTCAATTTAAAGATATTACGACGTTAATGGACAATGGTGAGGCATACAAATATGCTACCGATCAAATTGTGGAATACGCGAAAGAAAAACAAATTGATCTCATTGTTGGTCCAGAAGCACGTGGATTTATTATTGGCTGCCCAGTCGCTTATTCCCTTGGAATCGGCTTTGCACCAGTGCGCAAAGAAGGAAAGCTGCCACGTGAAACGATTAAAGTTAACTACGGGCTGGAGTATGGGAAGGATGTCCTTACGATTCATAAGGATGCAATCAAACCCGGCCAGCGAGTTCTCATTACAGATGATTTGCTTGCAACGGGTGGAACGATTGAAGCAACGATTCAGCTTGTGGAAGAGCTTGGTGGGGTTGTTGCCGGAATTGCGTTTCTAATTGAATTATCGTACTTAGAAGGTCGGAAGAAACTTGGAAAATATGATATTCTAACATTAATGAAATTTTAATGGGGCGCTAAGAAGCGCTCTTTTTTAGATATAAAAATGAATGTTGTCGTTTGCGCTTTTTTCGACATTCTTCTTAATTTTTCGCAAAAATCGCTTCAATCCCTTTACATCTGCGCTTTTTTTTTTCGATAATAGAAACAATCATTCTTAGAGGGATTTAAACGAAAAATTTTAAAAATATATTAGATAAGGTGATCCCATGGCAAACGATCATGTTCTGACCGCTGAACAAGTCATCGACAGGACAAAAGTATATTTAAATGATGAACATGCGCAACTTGTGATGAGAGCATATGAATTTGCGAGACATGCTCATCGTGAACAATATCGAAAATCGGGTGAGCCTTATATCATCCATCCCATTCAGGTGGCAGGTATATTAGCCGATTTAGAAATGGACCCATGTACGGTAGCAGCTGGATTTCTTCATGATGTTGTAGAGGATACAGATATTACTCTAACAGATATTGAGCTAGCCTTCGGTGAAGAAGTGGCAATGCTCGTCGATGGTGTAACAAAGCTCGGAAAAATTAAATATAAATCCCAGGAGGAACAGCTTGCTGAAAATCATCGAAAAATGTTTATTGCGATGGCACAAGACATCCGGGTCATTCTGATAAAGCTTGCCGACAGGCTTCATAATATGCGCACATTGAAGCATTTGCCTGTTGAAAAGCAACGTCGGATTGCAAATGAAACGTTAGAAATTTTTGCCCCACTTGCCCATAGATTAGGAATTTCGAAAATTAAATGGGAGTTGGAGGATACGGCATTAAGATATTTAAACCCTCAGCAATATTATCGGATTGTTAATTTGATGAAGAAGAAGCGTGCTGAAAGGGAGCAGTATTTAGAAGACGTTGTGACGCTTATGCGTGAGCGCATGAGAGATGTTTCAATAAGGTCTGAAATTTCAGGACGACCGAAGCATATTTATAGTATTTATCGAAAAATGGCGATGCAAAACAAACAGTTTAATGAAATTTACGATTTGCTAGCAGTAAGAATTGTTGTTAATAGTATTAAAGATTGTTACGCAGTGCTTGGGATTATTCATACATGCTGGAAGCCAATGCCTGGGCGGTTTAAAGATTATATCGCTATGCCAAAGCAGAATATGTATCAATCTCTTCATACGACTGTAATCGGTCCGAAAGGTGATCCATTAGAGGTACAAATTCGCACATTCGAAATGCATCAAATCGCTGAATTTGGAATCGCGGCTCACTGGGCTTACAAGGAAGGCAAAAAAGTCAATGAGAGCTCTTCCATTGAAAATAAATTATCTTGGTTTCGAGAAATTTTGGAATTTCAAGATAATACCGTTAATGCTGAAGAATTTATGGAATCGCTGAAAATCGATTTATTTTCTGATATGGTTTATGTCTTCACCCCAAAGGGTGCGGTTATTGAGCTTGCATCTGGTTCGGTTCCAATCGACTTTGCTTATCGAATTCATTCTGAAATCGGTAATAAAACGATCGGAGCAAAAGTGAATGGAAAGATGGTTACACTTGATTATAAGCTGAAAACCGGAGATATTATTGAAATTCTAACATCAAAGCATTCTTATGGTCCAAGCCAAGATTGGTTGAAGCTTGCCCAAACTTCTCAAGCAAAAAACAAAATAAGGCAGTTTTTTAAAAAGCAAAGAAGAGATGAAAATATTGAGAAGGGTAAGGAGCAAATTGAAAAAGAAATCCGCAATATGGATTTTGATTTGAAAGAGATCTTAACGGCTGATAATCTAAAACGAGTTGCTGAGAAATTTAATTTCTCTAATATTGATGATATGTATGCTGCAATCGGTTATAACGGTGTTACGGCTCTTCAAGTTGCGAACCGTTTAACTGAAAAGTGGCGGAAAAAGCGTGATCTTGAGCAATCATCTGATATTAAAAATGCTGTCTCAGAATTGCGGACTTTTCCAACATCTAAAAAACATGGTTCTGGTGTTCGTGTGTCTGGAATTGATAACTTGCTTATTCGCTTATCGCGATGCTGTAATCCGATACCAGGTGATGATATTGTTGGGTTTATCACGAAAGGAAGAGGCGTTTCTGTACATCGAGCAGATTGTACGAATATCGTAACTGATGACGCGAAAACGAGATTAATTCCAGTTGAATGGGAAACCGGCTTAAATGATCGGAAAGAGTATAATGTTGAGATTGAAATTACAGGATATGATCGACGTGGATTATTAAATGAAGTTTTGCAAGCTGTTAATGAAACGAAAACCAATATTTCTGCAGTTACTGGACGTTCAGATCGAAATAAGGCTGCAACAATTAATATGACGATTGCCATTAATAATGTGAGTCATTTACAAAAAGTTGTCGAGCGAATAAAACAAATTCCAGATGTATATGCTGTTCGCAGAATTATGAATTAGGGGTATTACTTATGCGTGTAGTTGTGCAACGAAGTAAGGAAGCAAGTGTAAAAGTTGAAGGTGAGGTTGTTGGTAGCATTTGCAAAGGTTTTGTTCTCCTAGTAGGTGTAACTCATGATGATAAGGATGAGGATGCTGCATTTCTAGCGGAGAAAATTGCGCATCTTCGTGTTTTCGAGGATCATGATGGAAAAATGAATTTATCGCTTCTTGATGTAGGTGGAGAAATTCTATCCGTGTCACAATTCACACTTTATGGGGATTGTAGAAAAGGGAGAAGACCTAATTTTATGGAAGCAGCGAAACCTGATCAAGCAATAAAATTATATGATGCATTTAATCGCTTTCTTCGTGAAAAAGGTTTGAAGGTTGAGACGGGTGAATTTGGTGCAATGATGGATGTTCAATTAATCAATGATGGACCTGTCACATTGCTTCTAGAAAGTAAATCGTAGATGAAATAAAGGTTAGACATATTGCAAATGAAAGTTCATCTGCATATGTCTAACCTTTTTAATTAAGATAAGTCTAAGCTTTTTTGAAGTTAGCGAATGGTCTAGCTTCAGCGCTGCCGTCTTCTTATTTAAAATATCTTGCAAGTCCTTGGGTTATACCAGCTGCAATCGTTTCTTGGTAATGATTTGAGGAAATGAGCATTTCTTCAGCAGGATTGCTTAAATAACCAAGCTCCATAAGAATGGCACTTCGATTATTTTCCCTCAGGACATAATAATCTTCCGATCGATAGCCACGATCTTTTAAATTTGCCATTGGAATGACAGCACTATGAACATTTTCAGCCAATTTTTTCTGATTTGGATGATAGTAGTAGGTTGTTAGACCTCTCACACTGCGATCATCTGCACTATCATAATGAATGCTTATAAATGCATCAGCTTGATTATATTGGGCAGAGTAAACACGTGATGCTAGTGGAATATAAGTATCATTACTACGCGTTAGGATGACATTAGCTCCAGCAGCTTTTAATTTATTATATATATGCTGTGCTGTTTGCAATGTTAATCCCTTTTCAATTGTTCCACTTGCTCCTGTTGTCCCATTATCTCTGCCACCGTGTCCAGGATCGATAATAATTTTCTTGTTTTGTAAATACTGATCTGCACCAGGCTTTTCAACCTTTGGAGCAGAGCCTTCAACTGAGACAATCCAACCAGCAATAAATCCGCTATTTCCGTTTGTGAGCTTTATTTCATACCAGTCATTCTCGATACTAATTATTTTAAAGGACTCACCTTGATCTGCTCTTTCAATGACCTCGGACTGAGTACCGGCACTTTTTCTAATATTTGTTCCGTCATGTAGAATGGTTACTGAACTATTTTTGACTGATTGTTCTGTTGCCTTCCTGTCATTTTCTCCTGTCTTATCTAAATACCAGCTAGCAACCCAGCCGAATGAACCTTTTTTATATTCAATTTTTACCCAATCATTAACTTCCTCAATTATTTTGAAGCTTTGTCCTTTTGAAATTTGGGAAATCGTTTTTCCATTTAGAGAACCAGCATTTCTAACTGTTAAGGAAGTAGCAGTAACCGTTCCTATTTTACCAGCAATGGGTGGTTGTTTTACTTCGTTATCTTTGTTCATTGTGTTTGAGCCCACAGCTTGGATAAATTCGCTGCTTATCCAAGCATTCGAACCTAAATGCGAGATTTCAGTCCACTCATTATTTTGCGAGATGATTTCAACTGTATCATTTCTATGTAATTTTCCAATAATTGAACTATCTAAGGAAGGGCCGGTTCTTACGTTTAATGTATCTGTCGTTATTTTCCCTGTTGCTGCATTCGTATTTGTATTTGTATTCTTTGTTTCGCTGCTAGTTAATTCAATGAAGTCTTTTGAAACCCAGCCATCTCCATATGATGTTTTCAATTGTAGCCAATTTCCATTTGTTGTGATGATGGGGAAAGACTCTCCTTTTTGTACCGTTCCGATAACTGGAAAGCTCGTATCGGGGCCTTTTCTTACTCTTAGCCCATTATTTGTGACAATGGCCAATTTTATGGAAGTAGAAGTAGTATCCTTTGAAGTTGTCTTTCCGTTGCTTCCTTTTGTAACAAGCCAATTGGCCACCCAACCTTTTTCCCCATTTGCTAGTCGGATTTCAAGCCATTCTTCTTTTTCGGAAAGAAATGTGAATTGCTCATCTTTCTTTGCCTCCGCAACGATAGGATAACTTAATCCCGGTCCTTTTCGAATATTTATTTGATCTGTCCCAACTTTAACAAATTCGAAAGCCGAATATGCTTCTGAAATTGGTAGAGATATACCTAGAATAAGAATAAGGCATAAAACTGTGATGAAATTTTTCTTTCTTTGCATAGAAAGCCTCCTTCCCTTTAAAAACAATCATCTTTTAATAGAATCAAAATTATGAACAATGGTCAAGTAATAGCTCCTAGTATTCATTCGCTTCTTTATGACAAATTCCTGCAAAAACTCTAAATTAAAAGCATTATTTTGAAAGTAATTCATTCTTTTAGGAAAGAATAAGAAGGAATCGATCATGAGGGGGATTTATAATGAGATTTGGAGAGAAGGGAATGTCTACTCAATTAGGAGAAAATCAGCTATTCGGTGTGGATTTTCATGATTTTATCCAGAAGGAACAGGGGGCAAATATGGTTGAATTAGCATCAGAATTTGGACTATCTGTTAAAGATGTAAGGAAATTGAAAAAGCATTTAGAACGATCCTAATAATTGCTATTGACATTGTCCTTTAACATCCGTATTATAAGATAAATATAATGACTTATCCGTTGATGGAGCAGAGTAGTTAAACCTCACATGAAAAGAGAAGAAATGTCGTAGGCTGAAAGCATTTCTACATGATGATTTAACGAAAGAACACTTCGTAGGTTTCTATCTGAAAGAGCACTGAGCTTTAGTAGTTTAGGACGTATACAGGCGTTAACTGTTAAAGTGGAAGCATTAGATTTTGAATGTTTCAATTAGGGTGGCACCACGGGAACTATACAGCTCTCGTCCCTTGTATTTATTACAAGGGACGAGGGCTTTTTCTTTTTTTATACATAATTTGATTTGATTTATTAGGAGGAATGACGTGATGTCGATTAACATCCCGCGTGGAACACAGGATATTCTCCCAGGAGAAGTAGAAAAATGGCAGCTCATTGAAAAAAAGTTGAGAGAGCTCAGTGAGAAATTTCAATATCAGGAAATTAGAACGCCAATTTTTGAACATACAGAATTATTTTTACGCAGTGTTGGGGATACAACGGATATTGTTCAAAAAGAAATGTATTCATTCATGGATCGTGGCGATCGCAGCTTAACATTAAGACCTGAAGGAACAGCTTCGGTTGTTCGCTCCTATGTTGAAAATAAAATGTTTGGTGCTGCCAATCAACCGGTTAAGCTTTATTATATGGGGCCAATGTTTCGTTATGAGCGTCCACAGGCAGGACGTTATCGTCAATTTGTTCAGTTTGGAGCAGAGGCAATTGGAAGTGCAGACCCAGCTATTGACGTTGAAATTATTTCCCTCGCAATGGCACTGTATCAATCACTTGGCTTGGAAAAGCTGAAGCTTGTCATTAATAGTTTAGGTGATAAAGCAAGTAGAACAGCTCATAGAGAAGCTTTAGTTAATCATTTTAAACCGCGAATTGGTGAACTATGCACGGATTGCCAAAACCGTTTAGAGAAAAATCCAATGAGAATTCTCGATTGTAAGCAGGATCGGGATCATGAGCTAATGAAAACAGCGCCTTCAATAATGGATTATTTAAATGATGATTCAAAAAAATATTTTGAGAAGGTGCAGAACTATTTAACAGCATTAAATATTTCCTACGAGGTCGATCCAAATCTTGTCCGTGGGCTTGATTATTATAATCATACTGCATTTGAAATTATGAGTGATGCCGAAGGATTTGGGGCGATAACAACTCTTTGTGGTGGCGGTCGCTATAACGGTTTAACAGAGGAAATCGGCGGTCCAGAAGCACCAGGAATTGGGTTTGCAATGAGTATTGAACGTTTGATTGCAGCATTAGCGGCAGAGAAAAAGGAGCTCTCTATTCAAGCAGGACTTGATTGTTACTTAGTCTCCCTTGGTGAGGACGCAAAGGATTTTACAGTTGAATTGCTTTATAAGCTAAGGCAAGCAGGATTTTCCGCTGAAAGAGATTATTTAGATAGAAAAATAAAGGCTCAATTTAAAGCAGCTGATCGAACAAATGCAAGATATGTAGCGATTTTAGGAGAAGACGAGCTGAAGGCAAATAAAATTAACTTGAAGTCGATGGAGACTGGTGAGCAAATTGAGCTTGAATTAAATTCTTTTGTTGAAAAGTTCACTGAGATCGCAAAGTAACGGTTGTTTTGAAAAATGAATGAAAAATTAGGTAATAACGAGTTTATCTAGTTTTAGCTTTACTATTAGGAGGAATTATCATGTTTGGGAGAACCTATAGCTGTGGAGAAGTGACAGAGAATGCGATTGGCGAGAAAGTCATTTTAAAAGGGTGGGTACAAAAACGCCGTGACCTTGGAGGTTTAATTTTTATTGATTTGCGTGACCGTACAGGAATTGTGCAAGTCGTTTTTAATCCAGAGGTTTCTAAAGAGGCGCTTGCTGTAGCTGAAAAGGTGAGAAATGAATTTGTGCTTGATATTGAAGGAATTGTTACTGCAAGAGAGGGAAGCACAATAAATGAGAGCTTAAAAACAGGTAAAGTTGAAATTAAAGCAGAAAAGATTGTCATTTTAAACGCAGCCAAAACCCCTCCTTTTGTGATCGATAGCAAAGTTGATGTTTCCGAGGATATTCGCCTTAAATATCGTTATCTTGACTTAAGAAGACCCGTTATGTTTGAAACGTTTAAAATGCGTCATGATGTAACAAAGATAATGAGAACATTTCTAGATAGTGAAGGCTTTCTTGATGTAGAAACGCCAATTTTAACGAAGAGTACGCCAGAGGGGGCACGTGATTACTTAGTTCCTAGCCGTGTTCACCCAGGTGAGTTTTATGCATTGCCTCAGTCACCACAACTCTTTAAACAACTACTCATGGTCGGTGGGTTTGAACGTTATTATCAAATCGCTCGCTGTTTCCGTGATGAAGATTTACGTGCTGACCGTCAGCCGGAATTTACTCAACTTGATATTGAAATGAGCTTTATGAGCCAAGAGGATATTATCGAGTTAATGGAAAAGATGATGAAAAAAATCATGATGGAAGTAAAGGGATTAGATATTCAAACCCCATTTCCACGAATGATTTATCAGGAAGCAATGGATCGTTATGGTTCTGATAAGCCAGATACGCGTTTTCAAATGGAGCTTGTAAATGTATCCGAAATTCTTACAGACTCTAGTTTTAAAGTGTTTGCTAGTGCGATAAGCACGGGCGGACAAGTTAAAGCCATTAATGTTAAAGCTGGGGCAGCACAGTATTCGAGAAAAGATATTGATGCCTTGACAGAATTTGTTTCTCGCTATGGAGCAAAAGGACTAGCATGGCTTAAAGCAGAAGAGGATGGCTTGAAAGGACCGATTGCAAAATTTGTTACTGATGATGAGAAAAATGCGTTGAAAGCAGCACTGTCTGTTGAGACTGGCGACCTTCTTCTATTCGTCGCAGATAAGAAAAATGTCGTTGCTGATGCACTTGGCGCCCTGCGTTTGAAATTAGGCAAGGAGCTAGGCCTCATTGATGAAAGCAAATTTAATTTCCTTTGGGTTACAGATTGGCCATTGCTTGAATATGCAGAAGATGAAGGCCGTTATTATGCAGCTCACCATCCTTTTACAATGCCATTCAGAGAGGATTTGGACCTTCTTGATACAGAGCCAGGAAATGTAAGAGCACAAGCGTATGATTTGGTATTAAATGGCTATGAGCTTGGTGGTGGTTCTCTTCGAATTTTTGAACGACCTATTCAGGAAAAAATGTTTGAAGTGCTTGGTTTTACAAAAGACGAAGCATATGAGCAATTTGGTTTCTTATTAGAAGCATTCGATTATGGAACTCCTCCACATGGTGGAATTGCTCTTGGGCTCGATCGACTTGTCATGCTTCTTGCTGGCAGATCCAATTTGCGTGACACAATCGCATTTCCGAAAACAGCGAGTGCAAGCTGCCTGTTAACGGAGGCCCCTGGTGAAGTAAGTGAAGCGCAATTGCATGATTTGCATTTAGCTTTAGATGTAAAAAAAGAAGCTAAAGAATGATTAACATTTTCTGCCTGCTTGAAAGCATGGAATGGTTATGATAAAATAGCTTTAACGAATAAAGAGTCCTGATGTGTTCGTTGTATAACCTGATATTTTGACCGAACATCTTTCCTTCGGGAGTCTAGAGTTTTCTAGCTACGTAAAAGCCTTGAATGATGGAGGACTTACAGAACGCTAGAAACAGGACACCCACCTGCTGAGTGCGGGTTCAAAATGAAGGCAACGAAGCGACGGCACGATTGGGGCTCCTTACATATTGAGAATAAATGAGAATAATCAATATAGGCTAGACTCTCCATTGGAGATGTCCAGCCTTTTCTTTTTGTCAAAATCATATTTCAGCGACTTACTCTAAAATTCTCTAGGACATGCTAACGGATGTAGCTAAATTGTATTCGATTGCAATATTATTAATAATCGTCTGTACAGGTAGAATATTTTTTATTTCAGCCACTCTGGCACCTGCGAATACAAGCCCATTTTCAACATCGCCATCAACGGATTTTAACAAAGAATCTAAAGTGCAAAAGCGGTAGGAGCAATTTTTTAAACAATTATGGCATTTTGTAATTTTTAAGTTAGCTGTTCCAGTTATTAAGTCGGTAAATTTATTCTTAATAGCACGACCTTGCAAGCCGACAGTTGTCTTGACAAGGATTGTGTCTTCTTTTCTTGCGTTCACATACTTTTCTTTAAAAGAAAGTGGTGCATCACATTCCTCACTTGCAACGAATCTTGTCCCCATTTGTACACCGGATGCGCCCATTTGCACTGATTTAGCTAAGTCTTCGCCCGTTAAGATTCCGCCTGCTGCGATTACTGGAATATTTACGGCCTCCACTACTTCAGGAAGAATACTAAATAGTGGTCGATCTGTACCGAGATGGCCACCTGCTTCACAGCCTTCTACAACAACTGCCGCAGCTCCAAGTCTTTCAGCGATTTTTGCCAGCTTGGCAGAAGAGACGATTGAAATAACAGGGATTCCATATTCTCTTCCCCAAGAATACATGTCTCTTGAAATACCGGCCCCTGAAATAATGAAATCAATCTTTTCTTCCATTGCTGCTTTCATTTTTTCGGCAAAATCATTCATTGCAAATAAAACATTCACGCCAATATAACCTTGCCCATTTATTAATTCCTTCGCTCTTCTAATATGGGTTCTTAATTCATCCGTTGAAATGCCGGTTCCGGAAATAATACCAATCCCTCCAGCATTTGCAACAGCTGAAGCGAGACCGCTTAATGAAATACCGACGCCCATCCCTCCTTGCAAAATTGGAATTTTCGGAGTCATATGACCGATTTTTAATTGTGGTAAGTTCAATTTAATCCCCCATTTCAATGATTTTAATAATCGTATCACCAAGTTTTAAGAAAAAATAGTTACACTTGTCATCTAGTGATAGCACTTGATATAAATTTCTGGTGACATTTTTGTGACGAATTAGAATGAATCGCACTAATTATATGAATTCCTATTGAAATACTTATTTTTGGGGGAAAATATGATATATTCATTAACGGGAAAAACAAAATGAATACCCTAATTTATATGTCATATGGAGTTGAGAAATATGCTGCATCAATTTTCGAGAAATGAACTTGCCATTGGGAAGGAAGGGCTTGAAACAATGAAGAATAGCACAGTTGCTGTTCTTGGGATTGGCGGTGTCGGGACTTTCGCTGCCGAGGCATTGGCTCGATCTGGTGTTGGAAAGCTTATCCTTGTTGATAAAGATGATGTTGATATTACGAATGTAAATAGACAAATTATCGCATTACTTTCCACTGTCGGGCAGCCAAAAGTGGATTTAATGAAGGAAAGAATAAAAGATATTAATCCTGATTGTGAAGTTATTGCTATGAAAATGTTTTACACGGAAGAAACGTACGAGCAGTTTTTTGAACATGGTCTCGATTTTGTTGTCGATGCTTCAGATACCATTTCGTATAAAATTCATCTAATGAAGGAATGCTTGAAACGCAACATCCCAATTATTTCTAGTATGGGCGCGGCCAATAAAATGGACCCGACCCGTTTTCAAATTGCTGATATTTCCAAAACGCATACGGACCCTATCGCGAAGATTATTCGTACTCGATTGCGAAAAGAAGGAATAAAGAAGGGGATTCCCGTCGTCTTCTCCGATGAGAGCCCAATTGTTATTCGTGAAGATGTTCGGAAAGTCGTTGGAAAGGACGATGCAGACATTCGCAAGGCAAAAATGCCACCATCTTCAAATGCATTCGTTCCTTCCGTTGCAGGACTTGTCATGGCGAGTTATGTTGTAAGAAAATTATTAAGCGATATCAAAATAACCCGAGTAAAAGATGAACAATAAATATGAACTGGCCTAGCTTATTATGATAGCTAGGTCTTTTTTATTTGTTATGTGGCATTCATAATTGAAAAGTGCATCTCTTTGGCATGCAAACGAGGGAATCTTGACATTCTTCTTGGTATATCGAGCAACTTTCCCAATTTATCTAGCCCATTTTGAAGAGCACAGGAATCTTTTCTTACCAAGTTTTACTTCAAAAAGATTGACTTTTAAATATGTATCAGTGTATTATTTAACTAGAACACTAAAACGGATGAACAGGAGGAGTATTCATGAGGGCTTTTAATGGTTTATTTATAAAAGAATTAAAGCTAACAAAAAGTTTATTTTTATTTAGCCTTTTGGCGATGTTTGTTATTGTTTTGTTTGGAATAGGACTAGAAAGATATTTTCATGAACCAGAAATTTTCCCTGTTTTTACAATAACGATATTTATGATGCATGTATTTTTCATGCCGACTTACTTATTTATCTCACTAAAAACGGAAGCACAAACACAATTATGGCTACACAATCCAAACAGTGGCTATAAGCTCTTTCTTGCTAAATTGGCAGCTTGTGTCTTCTATTTTCTTTTTTCAATTGTCATTGCATTTATATTAGCAAACTTGGGAATTAATCATGCTGCTTTAAATGGTGTGATGTTCGACTCACAAGACGGAATATCATCATTTTCCTATTTATTGTACTTTGGAGTGCTGATTTTTTTCACGTCGATCTTCATAGGAATATGGGTTTTGTTTTATTGGTCCTTCTATCACGCACTAAAAAATATCCCGATAATTAAGAACTTGCGTTGGCCAATTATAATGGGTACTTGGTTTCTCATAACATTTGTTGAAAATTTTATTTCAAGCCTGCCTTTTTACCAAAAGATGATAAAAATTGGGGAGTTAAATATTGATTCAATCCCTTTCATTCGATTTGAAGCAGGTGGAAATTCTTTCACTGGGGGGGTTACTGATCCAGGTGTGCTTTCGACAATGAACATTGTTATTTATACGATCATGATCGTGATTGTTTTTACCATCGCAGTTTGGCTTTTAGAGCGGAAAGTCGAGGTGTAGGCCATGGGTGAGGAATTTGATAATTCAAAGCCAATCTATATGCAAATAATTGATAAAATTAACCAGAAAATTATTCGCGGGGAAATAATGCCCGGAAATAAACTTCCATCAGTAAGAGAAATGGCAGTACAAATGGGTGTCAATCCAAATACGATTCAAAGAACGTATAGTGAATTGGAGAGGATGGAGATTGTGGAGACGAAGCGCGGACAAGGTACATTTGTAACGGAAAATATTCCTTTAATACAGGAATTAAAACTTCGTTTGCAGATGGATATTATTGAGGTATTTGTATTGAATATGAAGGAACTTGGTTTTACGGAAGAAGAAATGCTCTCTGGTTTACAAGCCTTTATTAATGGGAAGGCAGGGGGATTAGCATGATTGAATTTCAGCAAGTGGCAAAAAAGTATGGTAGCGAAACAGGCCTAGATAATATTAGCTTTACACTAGAAAAAGGGAAAATTTACGGTTTGCTTGGTCCGAATGGCAGCGGGAAATCTACAACACTAAAGTTAATTGCAGGCTTAATTCATCCAACGTCAGGTAAAGTCTTTGTAAACGGAAAGACTGTAACCCGAAAAATCGCCAGTGAAGTTGCTTATTTAACAGAGCTTGATATGTTTTATGAGCCATTTAAGGTGAAGGATATGATGGATTTCTATGAATCTCAATTTCCAGATTTTCGTCGTGAACGTGCAAATGAATTACTTGAATTTATGAAATTGGATAAAAATAAGAAAATTAAGCAGCTATCAAAAGGAAATCGTGGTCGTTTGAAGCTCGTTCTATCATTGGCTAGGGAGGCAAAAGTTTTATTATTAGATGAGCCATTTTCTGGGCTTGATCCGATGGTGAGAGAATCTATTGTAAAAGGACTGCTTTCCTATCTCGATTTTGAAAATCAAATCGTTGTCATCGCAACACATGAAATTGATGAGATTGAGTCATTGCTAGATGAAGTATTAGCGATTCAAAATGGAAAAGTTGTTGGTAGACATAATGTGGAAGAGCTAAGGGAAATAGAGGGACTCTCCGTTATTGAATGGATGAAGAAAACTTTTACCGCATAACGTATAAAGGCAGGAGATCAAAATGAATACAAATAAGCTACTAGCAGCATTAAACTATTTTAGTATTTTCTTTGCTGGGATTATTTTTCCGATTATCGTTTATTTTGTGAGTGAGAATAAACAAGTGAAAAATCATGCGAAAAGGGCATTAATCTCCCATCTGACCGTTTTTCTTCCTGTACCGTTTATTATATACGGGATCATGACAGGTGAAGCAGACGCAGTATCAGTGTTTTTTATCCTTAGCATTTTGGCATGTATGATTTTGAGTTTAATCGTTGTCATTTGGAATTTAGTCAATGGGATAAAGATGATCGCAAGAGAAGAGTTTTTCTAGAAGGAAAGCAGCGAATAATATCGCTAAGTGAGCTAAGGATTGAATTTTTACACAGGGAGAGAGAAAATATGAAACCCATATTAGAAATCCAAAATGTAACAAAAACGATTAAGGGAAGAAAAATTATTGATTCACTTAGTTTCGATGTAAACAAAGGTGAAGTATTTGGTTTCCTTGGACCGAATGGTGCAGGGAAAACAACAACAATTCGCATGATTGTTGGGTTAATTGGAATTACGTCTGGTGATATAAAGATTCTTGGGGATAGCATTAAGACTGATTTTGAAAAAGCCGTTTCACATATTGGCGCGATTGTTGAAAATCCGGAAATGTATAAGTTTATGAGTGGTTATCAAAATCTTCTACATTTTTCAAGAATGTCAAAGGGGATTTCGAGGAAGAAAATTGATGAGACGGTTGAGCTTGTCGGGCTTACTGATCGAATTCATGACAAAGTAAAGACATATTCACTTGGGATGAGACAAAGACTAGGACTTGCCCAATGTCTTCTTCATGATCCGAAAGTATTGATTCTTGATGAACCAACAAACGGATTGGATCCAGCGGGAATAAGAGAGATTCGCGACCATTTAAGAATGTTAGCAAGAGAGAAAGGGATGGCTGTTATCGTTTCAAGTCATATGCTTTCGGAAATGGAAATGATGTGCGACCGAATTGGCATTATCCAAAGCGGTAAGCTTGTTGAGGTTCAACAAATTAATGATTTTGTTAATGGAAATGACATTATTTATGAATTTGAAGTGACAGAAAGGAAGGAAGTACAAAGGCTTCTTAGAGAATTGTATCCCTCTATTAAACCGGCAGATACGAATGCAGGTGTTGCTTTACCGCTTAAGAAAGAAAATGTACCTACAATCGTAAAACTGCTTGTAGAGCATGAAATTCAAATTTACGGAATCAAAGAAGTAACAAAAACACTTGAAGATAGATTCCTCGAAGTGACTTCAAATAAGGAGGAAGAAGTACATGCTTAGTCTTATTCAAAATGAATGGATGAAAATATTTAAACGTGGCGGCACGTACGTCATGATTGGAATTTTGCTGCTCATCACAACAATTGTCGGAGGCTTTATTAAGTATCAAGATTCGAAAGGAACAGTTCCTAATAACGAGAATTGGAAGCAAGGACTGCAAGTTCAAATTGACAGTTATAAAAAAAATATCGATGAGATGGGTGAGTCTATCCCAGTTAACACAAAAGAATATTTGGAACGAGAAATTGCTTTAAATGAATATCGGATTGATCATAATCTTTCACCTAATGGAGATTATTCAATTTGGGGATTTGTTAATGATGCTTCACAAATTATTGCGTTTGTTGGTTTATTTACCATTATTATTGCTGCGGGAATTGTTGCGAGTGAATTTAATTGGGGGACGATAAAGCTACTGTTAATTCGGCCAATTCATCGAGGGAAAATACTGCTATCGAAGTATTTAACAGTGTTGCTATTCGGACTATTTTTGTTAATTCTCTTATTTGTATTTTCGTCAGGACTTGGGTTGCTTCTTTTTGGAATGCCGGAAAGCTCAGTGCCATATTTAAACTATAATGATGGGAAAGTAACCGAGCAAAGCATGCTTCTTCATCTTATTATTTATTATGGTTTAAATTCAATTGATATGCTAATGCTTGCCACGATGGCATTCATGATATCAGCTGCCTTCCGTAATAGCTCATTAGCCATTGGCTTATCATTATTCCTTTTCTTTATGGGAGGACAAATTACACAGATAATTGCAATGAAATATGATTGGGCAAAATATATTTTATTTGCCAATACGAATTTACTTCAATATTTTGAAGGAACTCCAATAGTTAGTGGAATGACAATTTCGTTCTCGGTTATGATGCTTCTTGTGTATTTTATCCTGTTTCAGGCAGTTGCCTTCTATGTTTTTAAAAAGCGGGATGTCGCTGCTTAATGTGATCATTTCTTCTCTATAAATTAACGATAATGAAAGTTTCGCTTTATAAAAAAATATCGGCTTGCGCTCAAAATGTGATCGGAAATATGAATCACACTTTTTGCCCGCAAGCCCTATTTGTAAGTTCGATATTTAAAATCAGAATGCTGTTCTTTCTTTTGACGTTTGTCAATTCAAATTAAGCTAAGTTCAATATGCGAATTTAAAATTGTTAAGGCTCTTCATTTTTGCAGATTTTGATAAACTCCAGCTAATGCTTGCTCGAATTTCCCTGTTTTCTTTGGTTGATAGTATTTTTTGTTTTTTAGTTTGTCAGGTAAATATTGCTGCTTAACCCAGCCTGATTCATAGTCATGAGGATATTTATAATCAATTCCTCTACCAAGCTCATTTGCTCCTTTATAGTGGGCATCCTTTAAATGATCAGGAACTTCACCGCTCAATCCAGAGCGAATATCAGCTAGTGCAGTGTCAATTGCCATTATGGCTGAATTTGATTTTGGTGATAAACATAGTTCAATCACTGCATTTGCGAGTGGAATCCTTGCTTCTGGAAACCCAATTCGCTCCGCAGTTTCAATCGCCGCTAAAGTTCTTGCTCCAGCTTGAGGAGAAGCGAGACCAATATCCTCATAAGCAATGACGAGTAAACGTCTGCTAATACTTGGCAAATCCCCAGCTTCAATCAATCTTCCTAAATAATGTAGAGCTGCATTTACATCACTGCCCCGGATTGATTTTTGAAAGCCGGAAAGTACATCATAATGTGCATCGCCATCTTTATCATGTGCGAGACTCTTTTTCTGCATACATTCCTCGGCAGTAGACAGATTGATATGGATGCTGCCTGAATGGTCTTGCTCAGTTGATAAAACCGCTAATTCTAAAGCGTTCAACGAGCTTCTAACATCCCCATTTGAAGCTGTAGAGAAATGATTTAATGCTTCCTCGCTAATATCAATTGTTTTTTCCCCGAAGCCGCGCTCTTTATCGTTAATTGTTCGCATTAAAGCTTCTTTAATATGATCAGCAGATAAAGGCTTTAATTCGAAAATCTGACAGCGACTCCGAATCGCTGGATTAATTGCATGGTATGGGTTGCTTGTTGTTGCCCCGATTAATGTAATCATGCCATTTTCTAAATAAGGAAGAAGAAAGTCTTGCTTCCCTTTATCAAGTCGATGGACTTCATCTAGGAGAAGAATGACCTTCCCTGACATTTTCGCTTCGGCAGCGACAATTTCCATGTCCTTTTTATTATTTGTCACAGCATTTAACGTTCGAAAAGCAAAGCGAGTGCTACCAGCAATGGCGCTGGCAATCGATGTTTTCCCAATCCCAGGAGGACCATATAAAATCATCGAGGAAAGCTGCTTCGCCTTGACCATTCGCTGAATCATTTTTCCTTCTGCTACGAGATGCTCCTGACCGATAACTTCTTCAATTGTTCTTGGCCGCATTCGATAAGCTAATGGTTTTATACTCATTTTTTTCACCTCAAAACATAAACCTTGCTAACTATAAATTAAACATATCATACTATATAGCTTGTCAACAGGATGAATGAATATAGTGTAACATTGAAAACATTGTTTAGAAAAAATTAAGTCTGTGAACGTGAGAATTACGATAGAAATACGCAAGGAATATTCGTTCTGTGTTATAATAACAAAAGTCTATCTAATTACTAAGGATATGCTCTAGACAGGATAAAGACAGAGCAATCGAACCAATTACAAGCATTGCTCTTACGAAAAAGTCAAACCTTAACGAATAAACTTTTAGGAAAATTGATAAAAAAGAATTGATAGAGGTGTAAGTTAAATGAAAATATCAACGAAAGGTCGCTACGGTTTAACGATTATGATTGAGCTGGCGAAGAAATATGGAGAAGGACCACTCTCGTTAAAAACAATTGCTCAGACTAATAATCTTTCAGAGCATTATCTTGAACAGCTGATTTCACCTTTGCGGAATGCTGGACTAGTTAAGAGCATCCGTGGGGCTTATGGAGGATATATTTTAGGCAATGACCCTGGGAAAATAACAGCTGGTGATATTATTAGAGTGTTAGAGGGACCAATAAGCCCTGTTGAAGCATTGGAGGATGAGGAGCCAGCAAAAAAGCATTTATGGATTCAAATTCGCGATGCAGTGAAGGAAGTATTAGACAATACAACAATCGAAGATATGGCAAACTATACTGATGATGGTGAAACAGAAGCCTATATGTTCTATATTTGAGTTTAAGTGGGTGAAATCATGAATAAAATTTATGTTGATCATGCAGCGACAACAGTAATCCATCCGAAAGTAATTGACCAAATGATGAATGTTATGAGTACGACTTATGGCAATCCATCAAGCACTCATTCTTTTGGTCGTCAGGCAAGACAATTGATTGATGAAGCAAGGGATATAATGGCAAAAAGCATTAACGCAACTGCAAGTGAAATTATTTTTACAGGTAGTGGGACAGAGGCTGATAACTTAGCGATTTTTGGCATTGCTGATGCTTATAAAGAAAATGGTAGGCATATTATTACGACAGAAATTGAGCATCATGCAGTTCTTCATGCATGTGAGTACCTTGAAAATCAAGGGTTTGACGTAACATATTTACCAGTTGATCAAACAGGACGTATTACGACAGAAGCTGTTAGAACTGCATTAAGAGACGATACGATTTTAGTCACCATTATGTATGGAAATAACGAGGTTGGAACGATTCAGCCAATTAAAGAAATTGGGGAGTTATTAGCAAATCATCAAGCATTCTTCCATACAGACGCTGTACAAGCCTTTGGACTAGAAAAAATTGATGTCAAAAAACTAGGGATTAATCTTTTGTCTGTTGCGGCTCATAAAATAAATGGACCAAAAGGAATTGGCTTTTTATACGCAGAGAGGAATGTAAAATTGACTTCAAGGATTTTCGGTGGCGACCAGGAAAGAAAAAGACGTGCTGGGACGGAAAATGTTCCTTATATTGCTGGATTTGGCGAGGCTGTAACGATTGTCCAGCAAGAGCGGGAAGCGAGAAGGATAAAGTATGAAAAGTTCAAACAGATCTTCATGCAAATCCTTGAAAATAACAATGTTGAATTTTTGCGAAACGGATCGATTGATTATTCGCTGCCACATATTTTAAACTTAAGCTTTCCAGGAGCAAATATTGAAGCGATTTTGATGAACTTAGATCTAGTAGGAATTGCAGTTTCAAGTGGTTCTGCGTGTACTGCAGGTACGATTGATCCATCCCATGTGCTTGTCGCGATGTTTGGAAAAGCTTCTGAACGATTACAAAATTCAATCCGCTTCAGCTTTGGGCTTAATAATACAGAGGAAGAAATCATACAAGTAGCTGAAGAAACTGCAAAAATTATCAATCGGCTCGTGAAATAAATGTTTAAAGATTAACTCGAATTTAAGATGAAGCAAGGTGAAAGAGAAATGAATAAAGCACTACAGGATACCCGCGTTGTTGTCGGGATGTCTGGAGGAGTTGATTCCTCCGTTGCCGCTCTTTTATTAAAGGAGCAAGGTTATGATGTGATCGGTATTTTTATGAAAAATTGGGATGATACAGATGAATTTGGTGTTTGTACAGCGACAGAAGACTATAATGATGTCATTCGTGTTTGCAACCAAATTGGAATTCCTTATTATGCCGTCAATTTTGAAAAACAGTATTGGGATAAGGTCTTTACTTATTTTCTTGATGAATATAAAGCAGGTAGAACACCGAATCCTGATGTCATGTGCAATAAAGAGATAAAGTTTAAAGCCTTTCTTGAGCATGCGCTGAATCTTGGGGCAGATTATTTGGCGACAGGGCATTATGCACGTGTCGAATTCCGTGATGGAGAATATAAAATGCTTCGAGGAATAGATGATAATAAAGATCAAACGTATTTTCTTAATCAACTAGGCCAAGAGCAACTTGAAAAAGTTCTATTTCCAATCGGAAATATTGAAAAATCTAAAGTCCGAGAAATCGCGAAAGAGGCTGGCCTTGCGACTGCCACGAAAAAGGATAGTACAGGGATTTGCTTTATTGGAGAAAAGAATTTCAAACAATTTCTCAGTGGTTATTTACCTGCACAAAAAGGGAATATGGAAACTTTTGATGGAAAAGTAGTTGGTAAACATGATGGTCTTATGTATTATACAATTGGCCAACGTCATGGTTTAGGAATCGGTGGTGCAGGTGAACCTTGGTTTGCCATTGGCAAAGACTTGAAGAGAAATGTTCTCTATGTTGGACAGGGCTTTCATCATGATAAGCTTTACTCACATTCAATTATTGCTGAGCAGTTGAATTGGGTTTCTAATAAGAAAATAGGAACTACCTTTGAGTGTACAGCTAAATTTAGGTATCGCCAGCCAGATAATAAAGTAACGGTGGAGTTATTGGCAGATAATAAGGCGAAAGTTATTTTTCATGAGCCGATTAGAGCGGTAACACCAGGACAGGCAGTCGTGTTTTATCATGGAGAAGAATGCCTCGGCGGCGGAACGATTGATAAGGTTTATAAAGATGGAGAAAAGCTAGAATATGTTGGATGAAAATAAGGGTGTCTCAGAAGCTGATTTGGCAGCTTAGAGACGCCCTTATTCTTTGATAAAATATGCTATACTTTAAAAAAGATGAATTTGGTGCCTGAGTTTCTCGGGGAATTGGAGTGAGTGAAATGGATAAAAATAAATTGGGAATTACATATATGCAAGAGGGAAAATGGGAGGAAGCTGCAAAGGTCTTTATGGACGCAATTGAAGAGAATCCAACTAATGCAGTTTCTTATATTAATTTCGGCAATGTCTTGTCTGCTATCGGTGATCAAGAACGAGCCTTAAAGTTTTATGAAAAAGCAATCGAATTAGATGAAAATGCCGCTTCGGCTTATTATAGTGCAGGAAATCTCTATTTTAATCTTGAGCAATTTGAACAAGCTAAAAATATGTTCGAGATTGCCATGAAGAAAGGATTAGAATCGGGCGATAATTATTTCATGCTCGGTTTATCTTTAGTTGCGTTAGAACAAGGCAAGCTAGCTCTTCCTTATTTACAGCGCAGTACAGAGTTGAATGAAAATGATGCAGAGGCGCTCTTTCAATATGGTCTTTGCTTAGCACAGCTTGAATTAATTGATGAGGCGATTATGCAATTCGAAAAATGTGTGGGAGTGGATCCAGAACATGCAGATGCCTTTTATAATTTAGGTGTTGCCTTTGGCTTCAAGGAAGATGAAGAACAAGCATTACAATATTTCGAAAAAACTTTAGAAATTCAGCCAGATCATTTATTAGCAAGCTATGGGAAAAAGCTGATTGAAAAAGGCAAAGCAGATCGACAATAAATACCTTACGGGAGAGGAGTAGAGTGATTTGGAAAATAAGGACTCCCAGGTTTCGCTAAACTTATTTCCTGAGCAGGAGAAGAAATTTGTCAAAGGTAAACATCTTGTGACTATCTTTCATAATGAACAAAATTTATATACGGTTTTGCGAATCCGAGTAGAGGAAACGAATGATCAGTATGATGATAAGGAAGCGGTTATCACAGGTTACTTTCCCAAATTGCATGAACAAGAGATCTATGTTTTTTACGGCGAGTGGAAGGAGCATCCACGATTTGGCGTTCAATTTCATGCTAATCAATTTCGGAAAGAAATGCCGCAGACGAAACAGGGAGTTATCAATTATTTATCTGGAGAACTGTTTAAAGGAATCGGTGTAAAAACGGCAGAAAGCATCGTTGCTACATTAGGAGAAAATGCAATTTCACGAATTTTACAAGAGCCATCCTTATTGGATTCAGTTCCTAAACTTCCACCGGAAAAAGCAAAGGCATTATATGATGCGCTTATGGAGCATCAAGGTCTCGAACAAGTTTTGATTTCGTTAACAGATTATGGCTTCGGTCCTCAGCTTTCCATGAGAATTTACCAGACATATAAAGAATTAACATTGGAAATGATTCAGCAAAATCCATATAAGCTGGTTGAAGATATTGAAGGAGTTGGCTTCGGTAGGGCTGATGAGCTTGGGTTTCAGCTCGGGATTTCGGGCAGTCACCCTGATCGAATAAGAGCAGCATCTCTTTATATTCTTGAGATGGAAAGTATACAAGCCGGGCATGTCTATCTCAAAGCAAGCATACTTTTACAAAACACAAAAAAACTACTTGAAGAGAATAAACGAGATGTAATTGAATATGAAAGTATTTCAACTGAGATTATAAAACTAGGCGAAGAAGGAAAAATCATTGTTGAGGAACAACGAGTATATTTGCCTTCCCTTTATTTTTCCGAAAAGGGTCTAGTAACAAATATTAAGAGAATTTTACAACAGCGTGAATATGAACAGCAATTTCCTGAATCAGAATTTTTATTGGCACTTGGAAATTTAGAGGAGCGTCTTAAAGTGCACTATGCTCCATCACAAAAGGAAGCAATTCAAACGGCACTCATGTCGCCAATGCTGATTTTGACAGGTGGTCCAGGAACGGGAAAGACAACTGTTATTAAAGGGATTGTTGAATTATTTGCGGAATTACATGGCTGTTCGTTAAATCCAAAGGATTATCGGAAGGAACAACCTTTTCCATTTCTCCTAGCTGCCCCAACTGGGAGAGCAGCGAAAAGAATGGCTGAATCAACGGGATTACCGGCTGTAACGATTCATCGTCTCCTTGGTTGGAATGGAACGGAAGGATTTGATCGTCATGAGGAAAATCAACTCGAGGGCAAAATCTTAATTATTGACGAAACATCAATGGTTGATACTTGGCTGGCAAATCAACTTTTTAAAGCCCTTCCTGATGCGATTCAGGTTATTTTAGTAGGGGATGAGGATCAGCTACCATCCGTTGGACCTGGACAAGTATTAAAAGATCTTCTTCAATCAAAGTGCATACCAATTGTACGACTTACCGATATTTATCGTCAGGCAGAGGGCTCATCCATTATTGAGCTTGCCCATGAAATGAAGCAGGGAAAATTACCTGCTAACATAACAGCGCAACAAGCGGATCGTTCGTTTTTTAAATGCAGCACGAGTCAAATTGGGACGGTTGTTGAAAAAGTGATTTTGAATGCGAAGAAAAAAGGTTATTCGGCAATGGATGTTCAAGTATTGGCACCAATGTATCGTGGCCCAGCGGGAATTGATAAGTTAAACGAGATTGTTCAAGAGATTTTCAATCCGAATGATGATGGCAGCAGAAAAGAATTATTATTCGGTGATGTGAAATATCGCATTGGCGATAAGGTGCTCCAACTTGTTAATCAGCCCGAAAATCATGTGTTTAATGGCGATATAGGTGAGATTGTCTCGATATTTTTCGCAAAGGAAAATGTGGAGAAGCAAGATATGATTATCGTTTCCTTTGAAGGAATAGAAGTAACATATACACGACAAGACTTAAATCAAATTACACATGCTTATTGTTGTTCGGTTCATAAATCACAAGGAAGTGAATTTCCAATCGTTATTCTTCCTGTTGTAAAAAGTTATTATCGGATGCTGCGGAGAAATTTACTTTATACCGCCATAACACGCAGCAAACAATTTTTAATTTTATGCGGGGAAGAAGAAGCGTTAAAATTAGGTGTTGAAAGAGCCGATGAGCAGGCAAGATTAACGACTTTAACGGAAAAACTTAAAGAAGTAATCGTGCATGATGAAGCTAAACAAACGAATGAACAAGTGGAAATCTTAACATATGAAGAGGTTCTAATGAAGGTTGCTCCACTCATCGGGATGGAAAATATCACTCCGTATGATTTTATGG
>JAEWDX010000141.1 GCA_023389895.1 Bacillota bacterium | reverse complement strand
ATCGGTTAATTTGCCTTTTGATATGTTTCAATTGCTCGGTGAGATTTATTTTTTTTTCGGCACTAAGCCCGAGTTCCTTGTAGTTCTCAACCGAATCTACTTTTGCTAATTGAAGTAAATTCGTTCGTTCCGTTTCATAATGCTTATACTCTAATAGAAGCTTTTGATAGTCTTCCTCAAGCTCGAGCAATTTGCTATTCTTTTCTTTGAATTTAATTTGTTTTTCTTGCTCCTCCTTCAAGCTTTTTTTCAATGAGTATGCCCCTTCTTGAACAGTCGGCAAACTGGCTCCAAAGCATTCCATGCATAAATGATGAATCGTCTCAATTAGCCTGTCTATTCTGTTAGCTACCGCTGCTTTTTTTTCTCGCATCAATAGTTTTTCTCTATAAAGGCCTTTTAATTGTTCGATTAGTTGGAATGCGTCAGCTAGGTGAACAAGCGATAGTTCTTTCGGAAGCTGGAGCTGCTCTCCCATTATTTGCATTTCCTGCTTAAGATGACTGATTTCCTCTTCCCATTTTTCAAACGCAGATAAAACTTTTTCATATTGATCATTTTTTTGCTGCCATTGTATTTGATAAAAATTAAGCTGATCTGTAATCTGTCTATCATTTTCAAGCTGTGCTTGGATGGCAGAGATCGTTTGAAAATCGCCGCTTCGAAGTTTTTCAATCATTTGCTGGCGCTTCTTTTCTAAAGCCCTTATTTCTTCCTTTATAAATTCATGATTAACAGAAGATGAGTTTTTCCAAAACAATCGCAGCACGATTAGAAAACTAATCGTCCCTACTGCCATAAGTAGCCACTCCTGCTTCCAAATCCCCCAGATGAATAAAAGAATAAAAATACCGCTAAATAGGATGAGCTGCAATCGATCAGTAGCTCGCTTTTTCTTCGCTTTCTCCTTTTCTTTGTTTAATTTTAACGATAGATACTTAAGCTTTTCTTCAGTCTCTTCAATTTCTCGTTCAATGACTGACTTATTTTCAGCTTTACTGACTTTTTCCATTAAGTTCGCGCGCTCGGATTCTGGAAGCAGTTGTCGCCGATAGTGATTAATCTTTGCTTCGATTTCTTCAAGCTGAGCTTTTTCTTCCTGAAAGCTTTCATCTAAATCGATTTTTTTATTAGTTAAACGCCGGTATTTTTCATCATAGTTTAATACCTTTTCCTTTATAAAAATACTTGTATTAATGGCTAGCAGTTCTTCTTCTTTCATAGATAAATGCAGTCTTTCTCGCAGCCCTGCCTCATTTTGTTTTATTTCACTTAATTTGCTAGCCATTTCGATTTCCTCTTGCTGCAATTTTTCAATTAAAGAAATGCTCTCTGTTGCAGCTGTTATTTCTTGTTCATTGTCTAAAAGGAGTGGATTCGGGCTATTTTCCGCTATCTCCGCTTTCATTATAGAAATTCTATTTTCAAGGCTTGAAAGCTGCCCTTCAATCGGCTTCATCATTCCTTCCAAACGTTCCATTCTTCTCATGCCATCAACCGGAAATGATACTTCTGTAAACTGATGCAATTCTTCATGAAGATCGGCTTCCTCCTGAAGAAGCGGCTGAATTTGCTTCCATACTTCAAATCGGGCTAATCGATTTTGTTTGTTCGATTGTGTCTGTTGCTTTGCTTTCATTTCCTCTTCTAAAGCTGCTCTTTTCTGAAGCTGAGTCCCATATTGCTCATTTTTCTGCTCAGCCTCTTTCAATTCATGATAAAGGTGTTTTAAGTTTTTTAGCTTTTCATTTATAGTAGGTTTTTTTCCATTCGGTTTGAAACGATTGTCCAATTCCTTTTGAAGTGCATTCTCCGTTTGTAATAATTGATCAGTTCCAAGTGCTCCAGCGGAAAATAGAAATTTTCCTAAATCCTCACTTTTTAGTTGTTGAATATTTTGCAATCCTTGAAGGTTAAAAGAGAAAATCGATTGAAAAACTGATTTGTCAACATGATGCAAAAGCTCAGCCAATAATTCTTCATTCCCGGTTGTTCCATCTGCAAGTAGCACACGAACATCGCCAGTTGCCTTGCCTTTAACCCTCTCAATTATCACTTTTCCCTTATCTGGAAAATATACTGTCAGCTTTCCTCCATATTTCGCGCCTTTCTTCGGTTCATAGCGCAGCTCAGACTGTTGCTTCGTCGGAAATCCAAATAAAATACTATGGATAAACGACATAATCGTTGATTTCCCCGCTTCATTTTCACCGTAAATGACTTGCAGGTCCTTCAGATTAGAAAGAGTAAAGTCCTCAAGCTTTCCATAACCATAAATATGAATATCGATTATCTTCATTTCAAACCCCCATAACTCTCGGCTTTCAACTTAGCTCTATACTTATGCTTGTCCTTGTCCCCTAAGCGAGTCGCCTCAGCTTTTCGATTAGGCTAGCTTCGGACGGCTAGGGGCTCGAGGTCATATGCCAATCCGTCATGAAGGTTAAAGAACAACCTTCCTGTCGCCTCGTCCTATGCTTGTCGCCCCTGAACCAGTCTCATAAACAAATATAAAACTCAAG